>JAWWDH010000080.1:0-10686 GCA_033720015.1 Pseudomonas sp. | reverse complement strand
TCGAAACCATACACCCGCGCCAGGCGTTTGCGCCCGCGGGCATCGGGCAGCAGCGCGAGCCGCCGCAGGGCAACATTGCCGTCGAGCAGTTCGATATCGGCCTTGGCGCAGTGCTGCTGCACCAGCGTCAGCGCCCGCTCGCGCAAGCCATGGGCATGCCACAGCCAGGCGCAGGCGGTGGCGAACAGCATCAGCAGAAATACATCGAAGAGGTCGATCATCGCGGCTCCGGCAGCAGCAGGGCGTTATGCCTCAGGCTTCTGCTTGGTTAAGCGCCTCGTAGCGCTGTTGCAGTTCGTGGCGAATTTGCCGGCGCTGCAGGCCTTGGCGCTGACGGCGCAGGCCGTCCGGGGTGGTGGGGCTCAGGGGTGGAATGGCGACCGGCTTGCGCGTTTCATCGACCGCGACCATGGTGAAAAAGCAGCTGTTGGTATGCCGTACCGAGCGTTCGCGGATATTTTCGGTGATGACTTTGATGCCGACTTCCATTGAGGTGCGCCCGGTGTAGTTGACCGAGGCGAGTAGGGTGACCAGTTCGCCGACATGGATGGGCTGGCGGAAAATCACCTGATCCACCGAAAGGGTCACCACGTAGCAGCCGGCATAGCGGCTGGCGCAGGCATAGGCCACTTCATCGAGATATTTGAGCAGGGTGCCGCCGTGGACATTGCCAGAGAAATTGGCCATGTCCGGGGTCATCAACACGGTCATCGACAGCTGGGTGCTTAGGGTTTCCATAACAAGCTCTGTGAAGTGCAGAAGGTCGCGCAGCGCATGGGTGCGAGGTCGGCAGCGTACAAGGATAACGCCAGGGCGCATGATGCGCCCCTAGAAATCAGCCCAAGCCGTGGTTTGCCCGCTGCGCCGCCCGCCTGGATGCGGATTGCGCGCCGCGCAGCATGGCGCGGCGGTTAGCCTGGACGCTGGCACCTCAGTGGAAAGTCAGTGATTGAACGAGCGCAAGCGCCGCGTTTCAGTCTTCAGTGTTGGGGGCGCTGGGGTGCCCCGCGTTGCCCGTGCGGCGCGCATCTAACGCGCTGGGCGCTTGCTGCTGGTGCTCGGCAATCCACTGTTGCAGCTTATCCAGCGGCATGGCTTGAGCAAAGAAGAAGCCTTGAATCTGGGCACAGCCCAAGGCCTGAAGGCACCTGACCTCGGTCTCGCTTTCGGCGCCCTCGGCAATCACCTGCATGCCCAGGTCGCGGCCGATATTGATAATGACACGCGCGATCAGCTCGTCGCTGTGGTTCAGCGGCGTGACAAAACGGCGGTCGAGTTTGAGGGTGTCAAACGGCAGCACGCGCAGGCGGTCCAAGGATGAATAGCCGGTACCAAAATCGTCCAAATGGAAGGTAAAGCCAAGGTCCACCAGCTGACGCATGACGGGCAGTATTTCGCTGCTGGACTCAGCCACCATGCTCTCGGTCAACTCCAGGTGCAGCGCGCTGGCCGGTAAGTCATAACGGCGTAGGCAGTCGGTAAGCTCCGCCACCAAATCGCTGTCGCGGAACTGGCGTACCGACAAATTCACGTTGCACGTCAGGCCCGGATGCTCGACGCGCAGGGTGCTCAGCGCCGCTGCCGAACACTCGAAGACATGCCGGCCGAGCGCATTGATCATGCCGGTCTCTTCGGCAATCCCGATAAACTCACCGGGTGCAATGTATTTGCCATCCAGCGACCAGCGCGACAAGGCTTCCATGCCCACCAGCGCATGGCTGTGCGCATCGACAATCGGTTGAAACCAGACCTCTATTTGCTGCGTGCGCAAGGCCGCTTGCAAGGCCTGCTCCAGATGCATGCGCCGCGATGCCTGGACCAGGAAGCCGTGATTGAAAACGGCAACCTGCCCTTTACCGCAGCGCTTGGCTTCGTACAGCGCCAGGTCGGCATTACGCAGGATGTCTTCCTTGCTGAGCGCAACATCGACCTCGGCGAGCCCGGCCGATGCGCGAATACTGATCCTGTGTCCCTGGTAGCTGATGGGGTGCTCAAGCGCCTTCAGCAGGCGTTCGGCGAATGGCTGCGCATCAAGCGGGCTGACCCCCTCAAACAGAACGGCAAACTCGTCGCCACCCAGGCGGGCGACGGTGTCGTCACTTCTCACCAACTCTTGTGTGCGCAGGGCAATTTTCTTCAGGACATCATCACCGGCATCATGGCCGAGACCATCATTGAGCAATTTAAACCCGTCCAGATCGAGCAACAGCAAGCTGCTGCCCGGTTTGGCCGGCGCCGTATCAGCCTGTTGCAACGCCGCCAGGCGCGACATCAGCAGGCGCCGATTACCGATGCCAGTCAGCGGGTCATGCTCGGCGAGATGGCTCAATTGACGATGCCTGGTTTCAACCTCGGTAACCAGCTCATTGAGTGAAGTACCCAGGTTGTCGAGTTCGTCTGCACCCTGCACGGGCCAGCGAATCGCTGCCTCGGGGGTGTGTCGATGACGATCGGCGAGCTTGGAGAACTGTTGCAAGCGGCGCAGCAAACGAAAATGCACGATCAGGTAAACACCCAGTAGTGAGCAGGCCATCAGGCCAATCGTATTCATCATCAGGGTTTGGTAGGTCAGGCGGCGTTGCTTGACCAGTGCAGACGAGCCGCTGACTTGCAACATGGCCGGCAGGTCGCTCAATTGCTGGGTCATCACCCAGTGCGGCCCTGAAGGCGCATCTTCGCGCGTGACAGCGAAGGGTGAGTCCGCAGGTGGCGGGGTGGGCAGCAGGCTGAACTGCACCGCGGTCAGCTCTTGCAGGTAGCGCAGGTAGTGCGCGTCCAGGGGCCGCAAAAAATACATCAAGCCATTGGCCGTGAGGGTGCCCAGGGAGTTCTTGATGGCCGAGCGGGCAATCAGGAAGGGTTGGTCTTCGATGAGTTGTAAGAACGAGCTGGGCGCATCGGCTTTGTTTTCGGGGGCTAGCGGTGTCAGGAAAGGCTGGATCTGTGTGAGCAGATCAGGCGACATAGGGACGATCTGGCCGTCATCATCGGCGATCAGGCTTATGATGGGTGAGGCGTCGGCACGGGTGATAATCACCCCGCTGACGCGCAGGTTGCTCAGCGCGTCTTGGGTGAAGTTGTCGCTGACATAATCAGGGCTCTGGTTCTCAACGAAGGCGTGGCTGTCATCCCAGTAGGCGTAGTCCCTGAGCGTGGCCTTCATGCTGGTCTGGCCCTGCGTAAACACGGCGTTGACGCGCAGCAGCTCTTGTCGGTAGCGCTCTTGGTCGAACTCATCAAAGCGTTGGTCAAGGATGTGGTACGAGGCCCACAAGAAGATCCCGCCAACCACAAACAGCAAGGCACTCAGGCGCAGCAGCATCCAAAGTTTGAGGCTGTCGCGGCCGAATAATGTCTGCAACTTACGGATACTGCCCATTGTGTAAGGTGGACGCTTCCTGGCTTTGCGGCGTTAGGCGAAAAATGCAGACAGTGCAGCAGCACCGTAATAAAGGCATGCCCTGCATGGCCTAAGCATTACGCTAGCTTAAGCATGGGTCAGATACCAGCGCCAGTCCTGTTCGCCGACTTCGCCCATAAACTGGCGGAATTCGGCCCATTTGATCGCCAGGAATACCTTGAGGAACTCCTCGCCCAGAGCGTCTTTGGCCCAGCTGGAGTTTTCCAGCGTGCGCAGCGTGGTAAGCCAGTCGGTCGGCAGGGTTTCGCAGGCTTGCTCATAGCCATTGCCGACGATGGCTTCGCCGGGGTCAATCTGCTTTTGGATGCCGTGGTGAATGCCGGCCAGAATCGCTGCGGCGGCCAGGTAGGGGTTGGCGTCGGCGCCGCAGATGCGGTGCTCGATGTGCCGGCTGTTGGCCGGGCCGCCGGGTACGCGGAAGGATACGGTGCGGTTATTGACCCCCCAGCTCTTGGCCAGCGGCGCGTAGCTGTTGGCCTGGAAACGCCGGTAGGAGTTGGCGTTGGGGCAGAAGATCGCCAGCGCATCGTTGAGTGTGCTCAGCATGCCGCCGATGGCGTGCTTGAGCAGCGGCGTGCCCTCTGGATCGTCACTGGCCATCAGGTTGTTGCCCTCGGCATCGGCCAGGCTGACGTGCATGTGCATACCGCTGCCGGCCAAATCGGCGAAGGGCTTGGCCATAAAGCAGGCCTGCAACCCGTGTTTGTTGGCTACGCCCTTGACCAGACGCTTGTAGCGCACGCCTTCATCCACTGCCCGCAGGGCGTCGAAGCGGTGCTCCAGGGTCAACTCAAGCTGCCCCGGCGCGTATTCGGAAATCGCCGTGCGCACCGGCAAGCCCTGCACCTCGCAGGCGGCGTAGAGGTCGTCGAGAAACGGCTGTAACTGCTCCAGCTCATACACGCCATACACCTGTGGCGCTTGCGGGCGCACGCCATTGCTTTGCAGCGCCGGCTGCGGGCGACCGTTACTGTCGCGCTGCTGCTCCAGCAGGTAGAACTCCAGCTCCACCGCCATCACCGGGTGGTAGCCATCGGCTTTGAGCCGGTCGATGGCGCGCACCAGCACATGCCGTGGATCGGCCGGTGTGGCGGGCAGGCCCTGAGTTGGGTGCATGCTCACCTGCAACTGACCGGTGGGGCGGGTGCGCCAGGGTTGCAGGGTCAGGCTGCCGGGCAGCGGGTAGGTCCAGCAGTCGGCGTCGGCCACTTCCCAGACCAGGCCGCTGTCTTCCACGTCCTCGCCCTGAATGGTCAGCGCCAAGATCGAACTGGGCAGCGGTCGGCCGTTCTCGTAAATAGCCAGCAGCTCGTCACGGTGCAGCAGCTTGCCGCGCGGGATGCCGTTGGCGTCAATCAACATCAGTTCGATGCTGCGCACGTCCGGGTGTTGGGCGAGGAAGTCGCGGGCTTCCTGAATATCGGCGAATTGCATGGCGGTGTCCTGGGTAGGGTGGGGTAGCAGCGAAGCGGCGTAACCCATCGATGCGGTCTGATGGGTATCGCGGCGCTCAACCTGCGCGGGCCGACCCATCCGACGAATTTGGTTTATTCGCGGGCGTCGGGAATCGCCAGCAGCTCACTGAGGGCCTGATCGAGCGTGCCAATCAGCTGGTCCACATCCGCCGCCGTGGTGCTTGGGCAGCACAGGGTCATGTTGTGGAACGGGGTGATGAGGATGCCGCGGTTGATCAGGTACAGGTGCAGGGCCATTTGCAGCTCATCGTGGAAGGCCGCTTCAGCCTGCGCGCCAGTCTTGGGCGAGACGGGGCAGAACTGGAACTCGCTGCGCGCGCCCAGTTCGGTCACCGACCATTTGAGCTGGTGCGTGGCGATCAGGCGGCGCAAACCGTCGGCCAGGCGTTTAGCCAGCGGCAGCATGTGCGCGTAGGCGGCCTCGGTCATCACCTGTTCCAGGTTGGCGCGCATGCAGTGCATGGCCAGCGCGTTGGCCGACAGCGTGGTGCCCATGCCGCTGTGGCCGTGCCCGTGGTTGCCTGCGCTGGCGCGGCGCTGTGATGCGCTCATGGCCTCGGCCATCGCCGCGCTGCAACCGAAGACGCCGCAGGGCACACCACCGGCAATCGGCTTGCCGACCACGAAGAAGTCCGGCTCAAGGTTCCACAATTTGGTGCAGCCACCGATATTGGTGGAGATGGTATGGGTCTCATCGATGATCAGCAGGCTGCCGTACTTTCTGGTTAGTTCCCGGCACTGCTGCATAAAGCCCGGGTCGGGCAGCACCATGCCGATGTTGGTCATTGCCGGCTCACAGAGCAGGGCGCAGACATCGCCTTGCGCCAGTGCAGCTTCCAGCGCTTTGAGGTCGTTAAAGGGGATCGAGCGGCTGTGCTGGGTCAGGTCATAGGCCTGGCCGACCAGGCCTGAGCGCGGCACCGTTTCGCCGTCGCGGTAGCGCACCATCACATCGTCAACGGTGCCGTGGTAGCAGCCGTCGAACACCAGCAGCGTGTTGCGCTGGGTGATCGCCCGCGCCCAGCGCAGCACGTAACGGTTGGAGTCGGTGGCAGTGGCGGTGACCTGCCAGAACGGCAGATCGAAGCGGGCGGCCAACAGTTCGCCGCAAACCACCGCGTCTTCACCGGGGAGCATGGTGGTCAGGCCGTTATGGCCCTGCTCGGCAATCGCTTGGGCAATCGGGTCTGGCGAATGGCCGAACATGCTGCCGGTGTCGCCCAGACAGAAGTCGACATATTCATGACCGTCGACGTCATAGAAGCGCGCGCCCTTGGCCCGCTCGACAAACAGTGGCACAGGGGTCGACCAGTCGGCCATCCAGTGCATTGGCACGCCGCCGTACAGCGAGTTACGCGCGCGCTCGGCCAGGGCCACGGACTTCGGGTTACGCTCGATAAAGCGCTGACGCTCGCGTTTGGCGAACGCCTCTACGGCGGCTGGGCTGATACCACTGGCAGTCATGCTGAACACCTCGTTGGTTATTCGAACATGCTATTTTGTGATCACATAAATAGCAATAAATGCCTATTAAGCGCTCTATAATAGGATTTAATTCAATTTTGTGATCACAGGGTAAGTTAAATGATCTTCCATAAGCAGGTGGCACTAATCAGCGGTGCGGGCAGTGATAGCGGTATTGGCTTAGCGATTGCGCGGCGTCTGGGTCAAGCCGGCGCGCGGTTGCTGTTGACTGCCAGCAGCGCGCGGGTTGAACAGCGCGCCGCCGAGTTATGCGCCGAAGGTATAGACGCGCGGGCCAAGGCTGCTGACCTGACCGATGAACAGCAGGTGGCCGAGCTTATGCAATGGGCGCAGGCGCAGTGGGGCCAGATCGACATTCTGGTCAACAACGCCGGCATGGCCATGCAAGGCAGCCCCGAGCCCTTTGCCGAACTAGCGGAGATGGACCTGGCGACCTGGAACCTGTCCATTGCGCGTAATCTAGGCACTGCCTTTCTGCTCACCCGCGCGGTGCTGCCGGGAATGCGCGCACGTGGCTACGGGCGCATCGTCAATATCAGCTCGACTACCGGCACCCGTGGCAGCAACCCCGGTGAGGCGGCCTACAGTGCGGCTAAAGCGGGCATGCTCGGCCTGTCCATGGGCTTGGCGCTGGAGGTGGCCAAGCAGGGCATCACGGTTAATAGCGTGGCACCCGGTTGGATTGCGACTGGATCGAGTACCGAAGAAGAGCGCCACGCGGCAGAATACACCCCGCTGGGTCGCGCCGGCCGTCCAGCGGAAGTAGCGGCAGCGGTGGCTTTCCTGGCGTCGCGCGAGGCGAGCTATATCACCGGTGAAGTGCTGGTGGTGGATGGTGGGAACTGCTTGATCGAAAACAAAGCGCCCTGAGCGCTTCTGCGTCGGTCAGGCGTTGTTGCAGGGGCGCTTCTAGCAGAACCACCCAGACCAACTTGCTGAACTTCGGAGAATCTATGCATAACTGCTCGCTGACCCTCGACCAACTGCCTGCACCACCGACGCAAGGACGCCGTTGAGCCATGGCCGATAATCTGCAAGACCAGCTCTATCAACGTATACGTGACGGTCTGCTGGCCGGGCGTTTTCAACCCGGCGAACGCTTGAAGATCCGTGATCTGGCGGCCGAATGGGGCACCAGCCCAATGCCGGTGCGTGCAGCGCTGCAGCGCTTGGTCGCCGAGGGCGCACTGGAAGGTGAGCCGCAGCGCTCAGTGCGCGTGCCACCCATGACCCGCGAGCGCTATCAGAATATTTTTCAGGTGCGCCTGAGCCTTGAAGGCCTGGCCGTGGAGCTGGCTACGCCCAACTTGACGGCTGCCGACCTTGCCGAGCTGCGCGATTGCGTCGCGCGCATGGATGTCGCCATTGAGCAGCGCCAGGTGCAGAACTACCTGGATGCCAACAGCCAGTTCCACCTGCATCTGTATGGCGCCTGCGCCAACCCGGTGTTACTGCGCAGCATCGAATCGCTGTGGCTGCAGGTCGGGCCGTTTTTCAATCGACTGTTCACCGAAGCCGACCTGTCGCTGCGCCTGAATGATTTCCATGAGCAAGCCTTTGCCGCCATCGAAGCAGGTGACGCCAAAGCTGCCCGCCAGGCGATGGAGCAGGACCTGAGCTACTTCGCGCGGTTTTTGCTGAATTTGCTGGATTTGGAGCAGACCGCCAAGCGGCCTTAGCGCGCTTGGCGGCAGGCGTGAGGGTTTAGCTTTCCAGCCAAACGTCACGCACCCAATGCCAGACCGATTCCCAGCTTTCGTCTTCGTTGATTTCGGTGGTGTCGGCTTCCCACAGCAGCACGGTGCCGTCTTCTTCGACCACGTAGTAGTTGCCGTGGTCTTCACAGAGCGGCACGAACTCGCGCGGTACGCCTAGGGACCAGGCGGTGGCGGCGACTTCCGGCAGGTAGGTGTGCGATTGTGGGTCGCTGGCGGTCACCGGCTCCAGGCGGCCATAGACCACATCACTGACCTGCAACAGGTATTCGCGCAAGGCGAAGGGCAGGTGGATGAGGATCTGTTCCTGGATTTCCACCAGCACTTCTTCTTCCGGAAGTTCCAGCGGCACCGGCACGGGTTCGTTGAGTTCGCGCAGTTGTTCGATGACTTCTTCCACGGGCGTTGTCTCTTTTGCGGGCAATACGGGAGCGTCTTATACCCTAGACGGGTCTAAGCAAAAAGCTGGCAAAGTGCTATCTTCCTGTTTAATCGGCTCGTCAATTTTTTAACGTCATAAAATGGTCTCGTCATGAAAAGCTCAGCGCAAGAACCTGAAGACGGCGTATTGAGTGAGGAGCAGCGTTTGCAGTTGCTGGCGTCAGCAGGCAAGCGTAATCGTTTGTTCATCATCGGCTTGGCCGTGCTGCTCGGTAGCCTGATGTTGATCTCGGTCGGCTTGAACAGGTATAGCCTGTTCAGCACCGATGATGAGCCGCGCCTCGAGGCGTTAGAGCAGCAGGTAATCAAGCTTGAAAAGCGATTGCTGGTGCAGCAGACCGCCCTGAGCAACCAGGAAGCCTTGGTGGCCAGCCAGCAGGCCGCGCAGCTGAACGCTCTATTCGAGCGCACGGAGAACCCCGATAGCATTGCTCAAGTGAGCCAGGTGTTGCAGGCCCAGGAGCGCGACTATCAGCAGGTGATGCAGGGGCTCAAGGTGGGGATGCGGGACCTGGCCAATATGTTGCCGGGCTCACGCAGTTGGCTGGCGGATTATCAGGAGATGATTGACCGCGCTCAGCTCAACAGTCGTCAGCGCAGTGAAGAGATTCGGGCCTGGAGCGAAAAGGCCCGCCAGCCTGTCCCGGCGGCTGAGCCGCCGGGTGCTGTTGTCGATCCGGGCTAACGCGTTAGCCCATATGGAAGAAGGCCAGCTTGTTGCCGTCCAAGTCGCGGAAATAAGCGCCGTAGAAACCTGGGATACGCTCACCGGGTTCGCCTTCGCTGCTCGCGCCGAGCGCAATGGCCTTGGCGTAGAGCTTATCCACGCCTTCGCGGGAGCCGCCAGGCAGGGCGACCATGTTGCCGTTGCCGGGGTTGGGCGCTTGCTTGTCGTAAGGTACGCACAGGGCAAACATTGGCTGGCCCTTGGCAACGCCATAGAAGGCGATGCGGCCCATATCCATGACGATCTTGGCGCCCATTTCGGCGAGCAAAGGGCTGTAGAAGGCCTTGGCTTTTTCCATGTCGGCGGTGCCGACCGTTGTGTATCCGATCATTGTGCAGTCCTCGTGGTGGAGCGCTAGGAAGGGTACAGCTTGCGCCCTGAGTGTATCCGGCGCTAGCGCATACGTTTGCTGAATGACGGACAAAGAAAACCCGGGCATGCCCGGGTTTTCTTTGTTGCAGCGGGTATTAGCCGTTCTGGCGGATACCGGCGACCAGCCACGGCTGGTTGTCACCGGCCGCACGCTCCATGCGCCAGCTTTCGCTGAACGCTTCGCCTTGGTCGAAGCGCGAGGTCTTGGCCACGCCGGTGAAGGTCAGGGTGGCAACGGTCTTGTCGCTGAGGTCATCGACGCCATCCAGCTGCACGTCGAGGTCGTCGACATAGGTGGACTGGAAACCATCACCCAAGTCAGCACGTTCGCGGCTGAGGAACTCCAGCAGCTGCGGGGTGACGAACTCGGCGATTTTATCCATCTCGTTGGCATCCCAGTGCTGCTGCAAGCTGAGGAAGTGCTCACGGCCGGCGCTAACAAAGCTCTGCTCGTTGAACCAGGCCGGCGCGTTGATCACCGGCTTGATTGCGGCAGCTGCGCCGTTACCGCCGAAAATCGAGCTGGGTGCGGCCTGGGCCGGCATTTCACGCTGATACGGCGCGCCACCGGCGGCGGCCGGTTGAGCCTGGCGGCGACGGGCGGCGAGGAAGCGGAACAGCAGGAAGGCGATCAGGCCGAAGATCAGCATGTCCATGATCTGCAGGCCTTCAAAGCCGTCACCCATAAACATCGACGCCAGCAAACCACCTGCTGCGATACCGGCCAATGGACCTAACCAGCGCGATGCGCCGCTGGCTGCAGCCGTTTGACGACCTGCAGCTGCTGGAGCAGCCGATTGCTGGGCTGGAGCTTGACGTGCTTGATGGCTTGGCGCGGAGCCGAAGGATTTGCTGCCGCCAAAGCGCTTGGCTTCGGCGTCGAAGCTCATGGTCAGGCCGACGCTGAGGCACATGGCCAGGGCAATGCTAAGGAAACGCTGCATGATTGGCTGTCTCTTGGTTATTGGATCTACGCGCGGCATCTTGCCCGGCGTGGTTAGCGCTGGCTAGCCATAGAATGTTTCCGGCTTTTGCCTTGCTGCGCTGAAG
>JAWWDH010000079.1:0-10690 GCA_033720015.1 Pseudomonas sp. | reverse complement strand
TGGCCGACTACCTGCAACACGGTGGATATGATCGCCACCTGCGCAAGCTGCGTCATGCTTTAGAGGCACAACAGGCCTCGATGCTGGCCTCGGCGTCGCGGCATTTCCCGGCGAACACCAAAGTCACCCGCCCCAGCGGTGGTTACTTCCTCTGGTTCGAGTTCCCCGAGCAGGTCGATGCGCTGCGCCTGTTTCAACTGGCCCTGGCTCAGGGCATCAGCCTGGCACCAGGACCGATCTTCTCGGCCACCCGGCGCTTCGGCAACTGCGCCCGGCTCAATTATGGACACCCCTGGGACGCACAAAGCGAGCAGGCCATGAGCGTGCTCGGGCGCATCCTCGCGTCCTTTTAAAGCACCGCTTGCCTGGACGCTGCGCCACCGACTTAGCTGAAACCTTTGCTTGAACATTAATCGCAGCCAAAACCAGGCCAGTCGGCTAATTTATCCATCTGTTCAATTCAGGGATCAGGCATGGACTCGATAACCCAGGCGGTACTCGGTGCCAGCATTCAGGGCGCGTTACTCGGCCGCTGGCAAGGCCGCAAGGCGCTGCTGTATGGCGCCATGCTCGGCACCTTGCCGGATCTGGATGTGGTCATCGATTACGGCGACGCCGTTGCCGACATGACCTACCACCGTGGTTTCAGCCACTCGCTATTTGTCCTCACGGGCCTGGCCCTGCTGCTGACCTGGCTGACGCGGCGCTTTAGGCACAACCCCGGTTACTCAGCACAACGCCTGTTCCTAACGATATGGCTGGTACTGATTACTCATCCGCTACTCGACAGTTTCACCAGCTATGGCACACAACTGCTCTGGCCACTCACGCCCACCCCTACGGCTTGGTCGAGCATCTTTATTATTGATCCGCTGTTCACCGTGCCGCTGTGCCTCGCCGTGGCGCTGGGGCTATTGTTTGGCTTGCGCGACAAAACAGCCAAAGCCCCGGCGTGGGCGCTGCTGCTTTCAACGCTGTATCTGGGTTCTACCCTGGGCGGCAAATACATGGCCGAACAGCGGGTAGAAGCCGAACTGGCGCGACAAGGTATTCAGGCGCAGCAGCTGTTCAGTACGCCGACGCCGTTCAATAGCCTGTTGTGGCGAGTGATCGTGCTAGATGGTGAGAACTACCACGAGGCGTTGGTCAGCTGGTTCGACGACGCTGCGCCGCAACTGCAGCGCATCCCCCGTGGCACGCACCTGGCCGCCGCTCTGGCTGACTCGCCGGCGCATGCGCGTCTGGCCTGGTTTACCAATGGCGTGTTGCGCTACGACCAGTTGGGCGAGCAGTTGGTGGTCACCGATATCCGCCTGGGCATGACCGGCTTTCACCCGTTCCGCTTCGACTTCGCCACCTTGGAAAACGGCCAATGGCGCCTGCATGACGAGATTCAGCGCCTGCCCACTGAGCGCGGCGACCTCTCGCGCTTGCAGTTGCTATGGGCACGCACCTGGCAGCCCGAGGTGCAGGTGCCACTTCTGGCCTGGGCTGAGGAACTGCGCAGAACGCCGCTGGCCAGCAGCCGCGCACCATAGCGCCGGGTTTTGCCGGCCACTTATAGCAGCCGGCTCGCCGCACACTCAGCTGCGGAACTGCGCGACCATGCCTTGCAGCTCCACGCCAAGGCGCGCCAGCTCGGCGCTGGAAACGGCGGTCTGCTGACTGGCAGTCGCGCTTTGCTCGCCGATATCACGCACCCGCGTCACGCTTTCACTGATGGTTTCAGCCACCGCACTCTGCTCTTCGGCTGCCGCGGCAATCTGCAGATTCATCTGCTCGATCGTGCTCACCGCCTGAGTGATGCGCCCCAGAGCGGCACCCGCCTCACCGGCCAACGTTACGGTGCGCTGAGTCAGGCTGCGGCTGCTGTCCATTTTATCCACTGCGCCCTTAGCCAGGTGCTGCAGGCTGGCGATCAGCCCTTCGATTTCCTCGGTGGAATCCTGCGAACGCTTGGCCAGGGCGCGCACTTCATCGGCCACCACGGCAAAACCACGGCCCTGTTCGCCAGCGCGAGCGGCCTCAATGGCGGCGTTCAGCGCGAGCAGATTGGTCTGCTCGGCCACGTTGCGAATCACCTCCAGCACACTGCCAATGCGGGCACTTTCTTGATTCAACGCGGCAATGGCTTCGGCCGACTCCTCCACCTCAGTGGCCAGGTGACCGATCTGACTGACCGTCTGCTGCACCACCTGATTACCCTGTTGCGCTTCGTGGTCGGCCACGCGGGCGGCCTGGGAGGCTTGCTCGGCGTTCTGCGCCACTTCCTGCACGGTGGCGGCCATTTCATGCATGGCGGTGGCGGTCTGCTCGGTTTCCATCTTCTGGTTCTGCACCCCCGCGCTGGTCTGCGCGGTAATCGCTGACAATTGCTCGGCAGCGGCGGCAATCTGACTGACGCCACCGCCAATGCGCCCAACCAGGGTGCGCAGGCTGACACTCATCACCTGCATGGCGGCCATCAGCTGGCCCGGCTCGTCGCGGCGATCCTGGGGCAGGTCATGGGTCAGGTCGCCGGCGGCGATGCGCTGGGCAAACACCACGGTGCGCTGCAACGGCGTGACGATCAAACGGGAAATAACCAGCGCTGCGAGCATGCCCACTATTACCGCAGCAATGCCCATGGCACCAAGCATCAGCATGGCCTGGCGGCTGTCAGTCGTCATTGCCTGCTCCTGCTGCACCTTGGCTTGCTCTACCAGGGCGAGTACGTTGCGGGCCTGCTCCACCATGGCGGCTTCACTTTGCTGGTTCTGCGCGCGCATCTGCTGGTAATTGCTGAACGCCTGCTGGTACAGCGTCAATGCCTGCAATGCGGCTTCGATCGAGCGCTTCTGGTCGTCGTCAAGCCAGACCATCAGGCTACGCGCCACGGTTTGCAGGTCTTCGCTGATATAGGCCCACTCTTCCAGGGCCTCGGCCGAGCCGTCGATGATGTACTGGCTTTCATAGCCACGCAGGTCGAGCATGCGCTTGCTCAGGCCGGAGGCTGCTTCTGCCAGGGTCAGCGGATCACTGCCGCGCAGCTTGTCGCCCGCCAGGCGTAACTCACGCACAGCGTCGTACATATCCAGCTCGATCACATCAAACTGATCACGTGCTTCACCGGCGGCCTTACTCATCTGCGTGCGCGCCGTGCGGGCTTTGTTTTGTTGCTCGACAAAACTGTCAAACTGCCGGCGATAGTCATCGAGGGCCTGCTGCATACTGCTCAAGCGCGCCTGATCGGCACTGGAAGCGGCAGCCAGTTGCTGGCTCAATGTTGCACTCACACGGTCCAGTTGCTCATGCACCTGGACGGCCGCCTCGCTGTTCTGACGCAGGGCAAAGTCGCGCTCGGCACGCCGCGTTTGCAGTACCTGGGCATCGATTGCCGACAGGCCGCTGGTGCTGGCATGCCCATCCAGCACCGCTTGCACCGCGAGAAAACCACTGCCGATGACGGCAACCGTGAGCAACAGCACCAGGCCGAAACCACACATAAGCTTTTTACCGACAGACAAATCGGCCAATAGACGCGCAGCAGCAGAAGACATAACAACTCCGTTTTTATTATCCAGCCGGCCCGCTAACAGCATGACAGCCAAGGCCCGCACATGAACGACAACGAGCCGCCCAACCCCGCTGCATTGCAAACCTTGCGCCAGCTCTTTGCTCTGCCCTGGTTAACGCCATAAGGCCGCGCTACACCTCATGCCAAAGCCGTTAACAGATGAATAAAGGTGATCATTGCGTCGTTCAGAAGAGGCCGCCAGACGCCTTATCGGCAGATTTCCGCTGATCCCCTGGCGAGAGTGGCGAGTTATCGCCAAAAAATAAGCGCCAAGCTTATGACGATATAAACCTGCAGGCAGCAAAAAGGGCGCACGGCTTTTGCCCGTGCGCCCTTTGTAATTACAGCTCAGCTATAGCGGCTTAACGCCCAGCGAGCGCCGGCACAACGCGTGGTCGCAGCACTTCACCGAGTACAGCCAGCAGGCCGATGGCCCCGGCAATCCAGTACCACTGGCCGACCGGGTCAATCATCAACCAACCCAGGGCATGCAGGAACACCACCATGATCAGCACCGGACTGACGTAGCGCACCATAAACAACCACAGGGCGTAGCCCAGCGGCGGCAGGCCCAGCTCATCGCGCATGATCTCGCTGCGCAGCGCATAACCGGCCAGCAGCACCATGAAGATCCCGCCCAGCGGCATCATCCAGCGCGAGGTCAGGTAGTCGAGCCAGTCGAAGAAGTTCTTGCCCATGGGGGTCCAGCCCGCCATCAGGTTGAACGACAACATCGCCAGCAGGCTGATCACCAGCAACACCGCGCCGGAAGCAGCCGCAGCCTTGAAACGGCTGACGCCGTACTTCTCGTTAAGGTAGGCCACCGTGGCTTCGATCATGGAAATCGCCGAGGTCAGTGCGGCAATCGAGACCATGGCGAAGAACAGCACGCCGAAGGCGGTGCCAAATGGCATTTGCTGGAACGCCAACGGCAGGCTCATAAAGATCAACCCAGGGCCGGCGCTCGGGCTCATGCCGTTGGCGAAGATGATCGGGAAGATCGCCAAACCCGCCAGTAACGCCACACAGGTATCGCAGATGGCCACGACAAAGGTGGTGCGGGCCACCGACTGGCCATCCGGCAGGTACGAGCCGTAGGTCAGGATCGCCCCGGAGGCCAGGCTCAGGGTAAAGAAGGCATGGCCCAAGGCGGCCAGCAATGCTTCACCGGTGATTTTCGAGGCATCGAAGCTGAACAGGAAATCAAAGCCGGCGCTGAAACCGCCACTGGTAAAGGCGTAGCCCACCAGCACCACCAGCATTACAGCCAGGCCCGGCATCATCCAGCGCACGGCATTCTCGATGCCTTTTTGCACGCCTTTGGCGACGATCCACAGGGTCAGCAACGCCACCAGCACACTCCAGCCACCGAGCTGCCAGGGGTTAGCGTTATGCGCCTCAAACACCCCAGCCAGCGCGTCGACACTGGTTGCCGCCAGCGAGCCGTCGAGCATTTTCACCGTGTAGGCAAACGCCCAGCCCGCGACTACTACGTAGAAACACAGAATCATAAAGCCGGCGAGCATGGCCATACCGCCCACGGCCTTCCACAACGGGTTGCCGCCATTCTCTTTAACCACCCGACTGATTGCATCGATGGGGCTGCCACGGCCGCGTCGGCCAATGGCGATCTCGGTCATCATCACCGGGATGCCGATGGCCAGGATGCACGCCAGGTACATCAATACAAACGCACCACCGCCGTACTCGCCGGTGATGTAAGGAAACTTCCAGATGTTGCCCAAGCCCACAGCGGAGCCGGTTGCAGCAAGGATAAAGCCCCAGCGCGAGAGCCAGAGGTTTTTCGGTTTTTCACGAGTCATGCGTCACCTGCTTGTTTTTATCTGTGACGAAATAGAACCCGCTGCGCTAGTGGCGCGGCGGAGTGGCAAGGCAGGTCCACCTTAAACGGCGTCGGGTTGCACCTCCGGAGCTGCATGTGCAAAGGCTTCGAGGGGTTCACAGCGCGCCGCCATGGCGAGAATGCGCGGGTACGCATCAAGGTCACAGTTAAAACGGCGCGCATTATACAACTGCGGGATCAGACAGGCTTCCAAATATCCAGGTTGCTCGCCGAGTGACAGGCGATCATTGAATACCGCCAGGCCGGCTTCGACGGCGGCCAGCCCCTTGTGCAGCCAATGCCGGTACCAGGCATCCTTGGCTGTATCGGCGACGCCCAGCTCAGCGCTGAGGTACTGCAACACCCGCAGGTTATTCAGCGGGTGCAGGTCGCAGGCGATATGCAACGCCAGCGCACGCACCTGCGCACGCTGCGCCGGATCGCGCGGTAGCAGCGGCGTGCCGGGGAACACCTCGTCCAGGTACTCCAGAATCGCCAACGATTGGGCAATACGTATCCCGCCGTGGCCCTGATCGACCAACAAGGGCAACAGCTCCTGCGGGTTCAGCGCTTGGTAGTCGGCGCTGTGCTGCTGGCCGCCGTCCTTGAGCAGATGCACCGGCACCTGCTCATAGGCCAGGCCTTTGAGGTTGAGGGCAATGCGCACGCGGTAAGCCGCGCTGGAGCGCCAGTAACCGTAGAGTTTCAGCATGACAGGAAGCCTCCAATCCACAGCGTAGGATGGGTTGAGCCTGCGATACCCATCGATTCGGAGTGATGGGTATCGTTACACTCAACCCATCCTACGAACTCATACCTCATATTTTTCTACGACCTGATCGATCGCGCCGAACAGGCTGTGGCCGGCGGCGTCGAACATTTCGATACGCACCCGGTCACCAAATTTCAAGAATGGCGTTTTCGCCTCACCGTTCTCGATGATTTCCAGCATGCGCTTCTCCGCCAGGCAGCTGGAGCCCGCGCTGCGGTCGTAGTTCGACACGGTGCCGGAGCCGATGATGGTGCCAGTGCCCAGTGGCCGGGTCTTGGCGGCATGAGCCACCAAGGTCGGGAAGTTGAAGGTCATGTCCACGCCGGCATCCGGCTGACCAAACAACGCGCCGTTAATATGCGAAACCAGCGGCCGGTGCACCTTGCCGTCACGCCAGCTGTCGCCCAGCTCATCCGGAGTAATCGCCACCGGCGAGAAGCTCGACGACGGCTTGCTCTGGTAGAAGCCGAAACCCTTGGCCAGCTCACCGGGGATCAGGTTGCGCAGCGACACATCGTTGACCAGCATCAGCAGCTGAATATGCCCGGCGGCCTCGGCGGCGGTTGCGCCCATCGGCACGTCATCGGTGATCACCGCGATCTCCGCCTCCAGATCGATGCCCCAGGCCTCATCGGCCATCTGAATTGGGCTGTGCGGCGGGATAAAACTCTCAGAGCCGCCCTGGTACATCAGCGGGTCATGCCAGAAGCTTTCCGGGATCTCGGCACCGCGAGCCTTGCGCACCAACTCGACGTGATTGACATAGGCACTGCCGTCGGCCCAGTGATAGGCGCGTGGCAGCGGGCTGTGGCAGGCGGCCTGCTCGAAGGCGAATGCGCCCTCCTCCAGCCCGTCGTTCAAGCGCTGATACAGCGCTTCCAGTTTGGGTTTGGCCTGCGCCCAGTTATCCAGCGCCGCCTGCAAGGTGGCAGCGATGCTTGGCACTTTGACTGCCCGACTGAGATCACGGGAGACCACCACCAGTTCGCCGTCACGGCCGTGCTTGAGGGATGCGAGTTTCATCAGGATTCCTTGCCCGGCGCGCGCCAGGAGTTCACGTATTCGGGGACATCGACGCTGGCAGCGGCTTCGCCGACTTCCAGGGCACGGCGGGTATCAATCATCACCGCCACTTCATCAATAAAGGTGGCGGGTTCTTCCTGGCTCTTTTTCAGTGCCTTGGGGTGCGGGCCGTGGGGGAAGCCGCAGGGGTGCAGGGTGACCATGCCCTGCTCGATGTTGTCGCGACTGAAGAAGTTGCCACGGTGGTAGAACAGCACTTCATCGAAATCATCGTTGTTGTGATAGAACGGCACTTTCAGCGCGCCCGGGTCGCTTTCCACCGGGCGCGGTGTGAAGGTGCAAATCACAAAACCGTTAGCCACGAAGGTGGTGTGCACCGATGGCGGCAGGTGGTAGCGGTGGCTCATCAGTGGGCGAATATCGCGCCAGTTGAGTCGCACCACGGTGTTGTCACCATGCCAGCCGACCACATCCAGCGGGTTGTACGGATAGGTCACGGTGCTGATCTGGCCGCGCCGCTTGATGCGGATTTGCCAGGTGTCCTCGTCCTGTTGAGCCTTGAAGGCCTCATCGATGCACGGATGGTCGAGCACCGCCGGGTCGAAGATCGCCTGCGGGCCGAGCAGGCCTTTGTCCGGCAACTGATAGGCGCCATCGGTGCTTTCGATCAGCAGCATAAAGGTCGGCTCATCGGCCTCGATGCGCCAAGCCGTGCCGCGCGGTATCAGCAGGTAATCGCCGTCGCGGTAGGTCAAATGGCCAAAATCGCAGTAGAAGTGCCCGGCTCCTTCATGGATAAACAGCAGGTCATCACCATCGGCGTTACGCACCAGATGGCGCATGGCGCCGTGGGTTTTCCACACGCGCAGCTTCACGTCGCTGTTATGCAGGGTCAGCGGCGCGGCCAGCGGGCAGTCGCGCTCGCTGGCAATGTCGTTGAAGTTGAATGCATGCGGACGCAGCGGCCCTTCCCAGTCAATCCAACCGGTGGGCGGATGCTTGTGATGCAGGTGCGCCGTGGGGCCGAAGAAGCCTTCGCGGCCCATCTCGCGCTCGTAGGTGCCCTCGGGAAAGTCGCAGTGCGCCTGCCGCGAACACTCGCCTTCACGCAGGGGAAAACTGATCCAGTTACGGCTCATGGCCGGTGTCTCCTCGATTCGACGCCGCTGTGGGCGAACAAAGCAAAACCGTAGGGTGGGTTAGCGGCGCTCAATAACTAGGCGGGTACTGCGCTGCATGTGCGCCGCGTAACCCACCATTTGCCTCAATTGACATCGCAACGGTGGGTTACGGCGCGGTGCAATCGCGTTATGCCTGCGCTAACGATAGACGCGCCTAACCCACCCTACGCTCTGCTGGTCACTCGGCTTTGATCACACCGCGCTTGATCTGGTCTTCTTCGATGGACTCGAACAACGCCTTGAAGTTGCCTTCACCAAACCCCTGATTGCCCTTGCGCTGGATGATCTCGAAGAAGATCGGGCCGATTACCGTGTTGGTGAAAATCTGCAACAGGATGCCGTCATCGCCTGGCGCACCATCGATCAGAATGTTCAGCTCGCGCAACACATCGGTCGGCTCGCCATGGCCAGCGACGCGGGTGTCGACCTTGTCGTAATAGGTGCCGGGGGTAACCATAAAATCCACGCCATTGGCGCGCAGTTGGCGCACGGTGGAGTAAATGTCTTCGCTGCTCAGGGCGATGTGCTGGATGCCTTCACCCTGATACTCGCGGATAAATTCCTCGATCTGCGACTTGTCGTCGGCCGACTCGTTGATCGGGATGCGGATCTTGCCGCACGGTGCGGTCATGGCACGCGACAGCAAACCGGTGAGTTTGCCTTCGATGTCGAAGTAGCGGATTTCGCGGAAGTTCGCGATGCGCTCGTAGAAGCCCGACCAGACATCCATCTGCCCACGCTTGACGTTGTGGGTCAGGTGATCGAGCTCTTTCAGGCCGACCGAGTTGTCGTTCGGCGTGCGCCCTGCGATGTACTCGAAGTCGACGTCGTAGATGCTCTTGTCGCCATAACGATCCACTAGGTACAGCAGCGAGCCGCCGATGCCCTCGACGCAGGGAATATTCAGCTCACCGAAGTTAGCGTGGCTGCCGACCAGTTTGGCGCCCTGGGACTCTACATAAGCCGCCGCCTGCGCCGCGTTCTGCACGCGGAAGGCCATGGCGCAGGCACTCGGGCCGTGCTTCAAGCCGAACTCACGCACATGCCCAGTCGGGCTGCCGTTGAGCACGAAGTTGATGTCGTGCTGCTGGAACAACCAGACTTCCTTGGAGCGGTGCTTGGCGGTTTCGGTAAAACCCATGGCAGTGAACAGCGCGCGCAGCTGCTGAATGCCTTCCGGGGTCGGCGCGGTGTATTCAACAAATTCAAAACCGTCGGTGCCGATGGGGTTGCGCTGTTCGATCTTGTTCACGGCGTTCATTGCGCCTCCTCGTTGTTGTTTTGATCAACCCTGCGACGCCAGGTCGCACGGCACGGATTGACCTCATAACAACCGAGCGCCGCGCTGCTAACAAGCAGGCTCACGCCACTCATTGCCATCCTGGGCTGAAGCTTGTGGCAAGTTTTTATTACAGGCAGGAAAATAGCGTGCTTGCTGACTGCAAACCCCCATCACGCGTAACGATAAATTTACAAGACGGTTGATTTAGCTGCCAGATGTAAGGACCAAGCAGGCCAAGACCTCTGCACATCCCTCAGAAAATCACGGCATAAGCTGCCCCTACTGCCTGCAGGAGCGGCGCATGACCGTTAAATAGCGCGGAATTTAAAGCACTGTCAGTGCTGCAAATGACCATACAGCTTGGCGTACAGCCCGCCGTCAGCGATCAGCTGCTGGTGGCCGCCGTCTTCGGCAATGCTGCCGCCATCGAATACCAGCACCCGATCCGCCTGTTTCACCGCGCTCAGGCGGTGGGCGATGATCAGCGTGGTGCGGCCGCGCAAGAACTGGTTGAGTGCCTGGTGCAGGGCGTACTCGGTAGCTGCATCCAGCGCCGAGGTGGCTTCATCGAGAATCACCACTTTCGGCTCGGCCAGGACCATACGGGCAATCGCCAAGCGCTGGCGCTGACCACCTGACAAGCGCACCCCGGAGCGTCCAACCATGCTGTCCAAGCCTAGCGGCAAGGCACGAATGGTATCGGCCAGCTGAGCTATCTCCAGCGCCCGCCAGCAGGCTTCATCCTGGCGCTCACGGCCCATGCACAGGTTGGCGCGCACCGTATCGTTGAACAGCGCCGGGTGCTGCAACACCACTGCCACGTGCTCGCGCACGGCCTCCAGGCCTATTTCTTCCTGGCTGCTGCCACCAAAGCGAATGGTCCCGGCCTGCGGTGTATAGAGCCCGAGCAGCAGTTGCACAAGGGTGCTTTTGCCACCGCCGCTGGCGCCGACAATGGCGACCTTCTCCCCTGGCGCGATGCTCAGGTTGAGGTTATTCAGCACCGGCTCATCGTTGTAGGCAAAGGTCAGGC
>JAWWDH010000078.1:0-10863 GCA_033720015.1 Pseudomonas sp. | reverse complement strand
CTGGCATCTTAGCCCTTTGTCTAAGGCAGATCACCCCTATATAAGCGGGGCCTTCGGCTTAACTTTATGAAAGCTTTCCAGTAGAATCAGCCGGCCTTTTATAGGCAGCAATGTCCGTTGGAAGCTGTTTTCAAAGCGTCACGAGCACAGTCAATCCTGCAGGTTCGATGTTGGTGCCGACCCTTGAGCCACCCTTCAAGTGTCGGCGCCAGCCCTCATCCAACCCGTCCTGCCGGCGTAAAACTTTGAAAACAGCTTCTGCAAGAAAGCAGCGAAACCTCGGCTAAGTGGCCCATAAAGCCACAAAGCGCTTGGTTTGTTGCTTATCTGGATCGCGTCCCGGACAAGCCTTTGGGACCACTGATGAGGGTAATAACTGTGCTTGAAGCCTACCGCAAACATGTAGCAGAGCGTGCCGCTCAGGGTATCGTGCCCCAGCCGCTGAACGCCGAACAAACCGCAGGCCTGATCGAGCTGCTGAAATCCCCGCCAGCCGGCGAAGAAGCTTTTCTGCTCGATTTGATCACCAACCGCGTACCGCCAGGTGTCGATGAAGCCGCCTACGTTAAAGCCGGTTTCCTCTCTGCCATTGCCAAAGGCGAAGCCACTTCCCCGCTTATCAGCAAGCAACACGCTGTTGAACTGCTGGGCACCATGCAGGGCGGTTACAACATCGCCACTATGGTTGAGTTGCTCGACGACAGCGAACTGGCTGGCGTGACTGCCGAGCAACTGAAGCACACCCTGCTGATGTTTGACGCTTTCCACGACGTCGCTGAAAAAGCCAAAAATGGCAATGTTCACGCTAAAGCCGTGCTGCAATCCTGGGCTGACGGCGAGTGGTTCAAGAACCGCCCGACCCTGGCCGAGAAGATCAGCCTGCGTGTATTCAAGGTCACCGGCGAAACTAACACCGACGACCTGTCCCCCGCTCCAGATGCCTGGTCGCGCCCGGATATCCCGCTGCACGCCCTGGCCATGCTGAAAATGGCCCGTGACGGCATCGTGCCGGACGAGCAAGGCGTGACTGGCCCGATGAAGCAAATTGAAGCTATGCGCGGCGAAGGCTTTCCGATCGCTTACGTCGGTGACGTGGTCGGTACCGGCTCCTCGCGTAAATCCGCCACCAACTCGGTGCTGTGGTTCTTTGGCGACGACATCCCGAACGTACCGAACAAGCGTGCGGGCGGCTTCTGCTTCGGCAGCAAGATTGCTCCGATCTTCTACAACACCATGGAAGATGCTGGCGCTCTGCCGATCGAGTTCGATGTATCGAACATGCACATGGGCGACGTAATCGACCTGTACCCGCACGCAGGCAAAGTCTGCAAGCACGGTACCGACGAAGTCCTGGCCACTTTCGAAATGAAGACACCGGTTCTTCTTGACGAAGTACGCGCTGGCGGCCGTATCCCGTTGATCATCGGTCGTGGTTTGACCGAGAAAGCCCGTGCCGAACTGGGCCTGGGCCCAACCGACCTGTTCAAACTGCCTGAGCCTCCGGCTGCCAGCAGCAAGGGCTTCACTCTGGCGCAGAAGATGGTCGGCAAGGCTTGTGGCCTGCCTGAAGGTCAAGGCGTACGCCCTGGCACCTACTGCGAACCGAAGATGACCACCGTCGGCTCCCAGGACACCACTGGCCCGATGACCCGTGACGAGCTGAAAGACCTGGCTTGCTTGGGCTTCTCCGCTGACCTGGTAATGCAGTCGTTCTGCCACACCGCGGCTTACCCAAAGCCAATCGACGTGAACACTCACCACACCCTACCGGATTTCATCCGCACCCGTGGTGGCGTGTCCCTGCGTCCAGGCGACGGCATCATCCACAGCTGGTTGAACCGCATGCTGCTGCCGGACACCGTCGGCACCGGTGGTGACTCGCACACCCGCTTCCCGATGGGCATCTCGTTCCCTGCCGGCTCCGGCCTGGTCGCCTTCGCTGCAGCCACCGGCGTGATGCCGCTGGACATGCCAGAGTCCATCTTGGTGCGCTTCAAAGGTAAGCTGCAGCCTGGCATCACCCTGCGTGACCTAGTGCATGCCATTCCTTACGCGGCCATCCAGAAAGGCCTGCTGACCGTCGAAAAGAAGGGCAAGGTCAACGCCTTCTCCGGCCGCATCCTCGAAATCGAAGGCCTGGACGACCTCACGGTCGAGCAAGCATTCGAGCTGTCCGATGCCTCCGCTGAGCGTTCGGCTGCAGGTTGCACCATCAAGCTGCCGGAAAAAGCGATTGCCGAGTACCTGCGTTCCAACATCACCCTGCTGCGCTGGATGATTGGCGAAGGCTACGGCGATGCACGCACTCTGGAGCGTCGCGCTCAAGCGATGGAGGCCTGGTTGGCCGATCCTAAGCTGATGACTGCCGACAAAGATGCTGAGTACGCCGAGATCATCGAAATCGATCTGGCCGATATCAACGAGCCAGTTCTCTGCGCCCCGAACGACCCAGACGATGCTCGTCTGCTGTCGAGCGTTGCCGGTGAGAAGATCGACGAAGTGTTCATCGGTTCGTGCATGACCAACATTGGTCACTTCCGCGCAGCCGGTAAGCTGCTGGAAAAAGTCGAAGGTTCGCTGCCGACTCGCCTGTGGCTGTCGCCGCCAACCAAGATGGACCAACATCAGCTGACCGAGGAAGGCTACTACGGCATCTATGGCAAAGCCGGTGCACGTCTGGAAATGCCAGGTTGCTCGCTGTGCATGGGTAACCAGGCACGCGTTGAGGCGAACTCCACCGTGGTATCGACGTCGACCCGTAACTTCCCCAACCGTCTGGGTGATGGTGCCAATGTCTACCTGGCTTCGGCTGAGTTGGCTGCGGTTGCCGCGATCACTGGCAAACTGCCGACGGTCGAGGAATACATGGTCTACGCGAAGCAAATCGACACCATGGCAGCGGACGTTTACCGCTACCTGAGCTTCGACCAGATCGCCGAGTTCCGTGAAGCTGCTGCGAACGCCAACATCCCGGTCGTTCAAGCCTAACGAACAACGCATCGCGCTGTACGTTTAAAGAAGAGCCCCGCCTAGTGCGGGGCTTTTTTCTTTTCTGCCTCCATCCCCCCACTTAGCTAAATGGCATATGCCTTGCTTTGGCTAAAGGCATGAGGCTTTTCCAGCGAAGGAAACAGCCTCAATCACCAATCTGTGTTGGCGATACGCACGAACCTTTTTATATGGGTACGGAAAAACAGCATGAATGAGCACGACATCGATCGTCGTAATAGCCCAGAAAAGCCGATTCTGAATATCGGCTTTATGGCCCTCACCGATGCGGCTTCAGTCATTGTTGCAGCCACCCAAGGCTTCGCCGAGAAACATGGCCTAACCCTTAATCTGCAGCGCCAAGCCTCCTGGGCGACCCTGCGCGACAAGCTGCTGAGTGGCGAACTGGATGCCGCCCATAGCCTGTATGGCTTGATCTATGGCGTGCAGTTTGGCCTCGGCGGTGCGCCCAGCACGGATATGGCCGTACTGATGGGGCTGAATCAAAACGGCCAGAGCATCAACTTGTCACCGGCGCTGCAAGCGGCCGGCGTGAGCACTGCTGGCGCACTGGCGCAGCACGCGCACCAGCCTGGGGCAAAATTAACCTTCGCCCAGACCTTCCCCACGGGCACCCATGCCATGTGGCTGAATTACTGGCTGGCCAGCCAAGGCATCCACCCCTTGAGCGATGTTGATAGCGTGGTCGTGCCTCCCGCGCAAATGCTCGCCCACCTTAAAGCCAGGCGCATTGATGGTTTCTGCGTCGGTGAGCCCTGGAGTGCCCTGGCCGTGGATGAGCAGATGGGTTTCACCCTGACTACCAGCCAAGCGATTTGGCCTGACCACCCGGAGAAGGTGCTGGGCTGCACCCGTGTATTTGCCGAGCAGCACCCCAACAGCGCTCGCGCCCTGATCATGGCGGTACTAGAAGCCAGCCGGTTTATCGATGAGAGTGAAGAAAACCAACGCAGCACCGCGCAATTGCTCAGCGGCAGCGCATATGTGAATGCGCCATTACCGGCCATCCAGCCGCGTTTTCTCGGTCAGTACCAGGATGGCCTCGGCCATGCCTGGCAAGACGCTCATCCATTGCGCTTTCACGCAGGCGGAACAGTCAACCAGCCTTACTTGTCTGACGGCATGTGGTTTATGACCCAGTTCCGCCGATGGGGGCTGCTCATCGAAGACCCGGACTACCTAGCCATCGCCCGCCAGGTGCAGCAACTCGAGCTCTATCGCCAGGCGGCCGAGGCACTCGCTATCGACGTACCAGGTGAAATGCGCAGCAGCCAGTTACTCGATGGGCACACCTGGGACGGTAGCGACCCGGCCGGTTATGCACGCAGCTTTGCCCTGCACGCACTGACAGATGCCCCCATCTGCGCCCAACAGGAGAGCCGTTAATATGCTGCGCATCCTGCTGATCAATGACACGGCGAAGAAAGTCGGTCGCCTGAAAATCGCCCTGAGCGAGGCGGGTTTTGAAGTCATCGATGAGTCCGGCTTGACCATCGACTTACCGGCACGGGTCGAGGCGCTGCGCCCTGACGTGATCCTGATCGACAGCGAGTCACCTGGCCGTGACGTCATGGAACAGGTGGTACTGGTCAGCCGCGACAAGCCCCGTCCGATTGTGATGTTCACTGATGAGCACGACCCCGGCGTGATGCGCCAGGCCATCCAGAGCGGTGTCAGTGCCTATATCGTCGAAGGTATTCATGCCCAACGCCTGCAGCCTATTCTCGACGTGGCCATGGCCCGTTTCGAGAGCGACCAGGCGCTGCGCGCGCAGTTGCAGGCGCGTGACGCTCAGCTGGCCGAACGCAAACGCATCGAGCTGGCCAAAGGCCTGTTGATGAAAATGAAAAGTTGCGACGAAGAACAGGCTTACACCCTGATGCGCCGCCAAGCCATGAGCCGCCAGCAGAAACTCGCGCAAGTGGCCGAGCAGATCATCGCCATGCACGACATGCTCGACGGCTAAACACGCAACGTATATTGGATGGATTGAGATGCGTAGCATCGATACCCGTCAATTAATCAGATGGCTATCATGAAGGACATCCATGTCCCTCACCCTGCGAACAGCTAAAGCTTTGCAATACGGCATCCTGCCGCTGTGTCGCTGCACTCAACCCATCCTGCAGCTGTACCTCTAATATTGGCGGCAGCTGCTCTGGACAGCTGAGCCCTGCCCCGTTTATCTTCGCCACCTGGCCAGCGCACTGGCCAACGTCGCTCGGACGGTTCCGGGCGCTTACGTATCTGAGGCAAGCATGGCTGACCAAGCTCCGCGCCGCTTTGCGCGCATTGATCGACTCCCCCCTTACGTCTTCAATATCACCGCTGAACTGAAGATGGCTGCACGCCGTCGTGGCGAAGACATCATCGACTTCAGCATGGGCAACCCGGACGGCGCCACGCCGCCGCATATCGTCGAAAAACTGGTGCAAGTGGCCCAGCGCGAAGACACCCACGGCTACTCCACCTCACGCGGTATTCCGCGCCTGCGTCGTGCCATCTCGCGCTGGTACAAGGACCGTTATGAGGTCGAAATCGACCCGGAAAGCGAAGCCATCGTTACCATCGGCTCCAAGGAAGGTCTCGCGCATTTGATGCTGGCCACCCTGGATCATGGCGACACCGTGCTGGTGCCCAACCCCAGCTACCCGATCCACATCTACGGCGCGGTAATCGCCGGCGCACAAGTGCGCTCGGTGCCGCTGGTTCCGGGCGTGGACTTCTTTGCCGAGTTGGAACGGGCGATTCGCGAGTCGATCCCCAAGCCTAAGATGATGATCCTCGGCTTTCCTTCCAACCCCACAGCGCAATGTGTGGAGCTGGACTTCTTCGAACGCGTGGTGGCCCTAGCCAAGCAATACGACGTGCTGGTGATTCACGACCTGGCCTACGCTGATATCGTCTACGACGGCTGGAAAGCCCCGTCGATCATGCAGGTTCCGGGCGCCAAAGACATCGCCGTGGAGTTCTTCACCCTGTCGAAGAGCTACAACATGGCCGGCTGGCGTATCGGCTTTATGGTTGGCAACAAGGAACTGGTCAACGCCCTGGCGCGGATCAAGAGCTACCATGACTACGGCACCTTCACCCCGCTGCAAGTGGCGGCCATTGCTGCACTGGAAGGCGACCAACAGTGCGTGCGCGATATCGCCGAACAGTACCGCCAGCGTCGCAACCTACTGGTCAAGGGCCTGCATGAACTGGGCTGGATGGTCGAGAACCCGAAAGCCTCGATGTATGTCTGGGCCAAAATCCCTCAGCAATATGCCCATCTCGGCTCCTTGGAGTTCGCTAAAAAGCTGCTGCTGGAAGCCAAGGTCTGCGTCTCACCTGGCATTGGCTTCGGTGATTACGGCGATGACCATGTGCGCTTCGCCCTGATCGAAAACCAGGACCGCACCCGCCAGGCGATTCGTGGGATCAAGGCGATGTTCCGCGCAGATGGCTTGTTACCTGGGCATAAAGCCAAGGCCGACGAGTAAACAGGTAGAGGGCACCTTAGGGCGCCCTCTACGTCTTTTGATAGATTTGAATTAGCCACAGCCTTAGCCTTACCTGAAGCTAAAAAGGGCCCCTCTGGCACCGAGCCGCTAACTAAAAAGAATAACTAAACCCCGCAATATATAACGACGCTGCATTATATTGCCACTGCAACCAACGTCTTGACTTCACCTTTGCATGCAACAAATCAGCAGCAACCACAACAAGCCCCCAGGCATCTTGGCACTAGATAGCCCAGCACACTGCTGAACCTGCAACCCACACAGCCGTTGCATATAAATAAACAATCAAACTGATAAAGCCAAAGCCTAATCAGCAGCTATACTTTTCCGCACAAAGCCACCACCGAACTTTTAAACTAGATATCCCCAGCCATTTTAGCTGAGCACCACATAGAAGAAAACCAACTAACATTATATCAACTCAACAAACAAACAATAAAAAACAAACACCACATCGTAATTAAATACCAAACAAGCGAATCTAGCATTAGGTGTTATTAGCGTCATTACAAAGCTATAACGTATTTAACTATTGAGTAGAGAGAACAAGCCCATGGCAATCGAGCCATCCGACGACAAACTTTCCGACAATGCTCAGTCGAAGCCACCCGCACCGCACGAGAAGACCGCAAAGCCCCATCCACCGCTGGAACGCAGCCGATTTGGCGGCACACAGCAGAGGCATCAGCGCCATGGCGATGACGTGCCGGTGTCACGCAGCGACCTCAGCAAAGGTCCAGAAGAATTACTGGAACACGCCACGGTTTACATTAACTGGACCATTTTGCTGATCTCGTCGTTGGTGATTCTGGCGTTCTCAGTGTGGGCAATCGTCATGCCCCAAACCGCCCAGATGACGATGAAAACCGCTGTCGACTGGATTGCAACAAACCTGGGTTGGTACTACGTGCTGACGATGGCGATGGTGATCGGCTTTGTCGTGTGGGTCGCGCTATCCAAAGAAGGCAGCGTACGACTGGGTCCTGACGATTCGCGGCCGCAGTATAAGCTGGGCACTTGGGTGGCGATGCTGTTTGCTGCCGGCGTGGGTATCGATCTGCTGTTTTTCTCGGTCACCGGCCCAGTGGTGCAGTACCTGCATCCCCCATCAGGCGACGGGGCTAGCGCTGCGGCGTTGCAAGATGCGGTTGTCTGGACGATGTTTCATTATGGCATTGCGGGTTGGGCGGTATATGCGCTGCTCGGCATGGCGATGGGCTACTTTGCCTACCGCTGGAATATGCCTTTATCGATCCGTGCGGCCCTGTATCCGTTGCTTGGCAAACGTGTGCGCGGCTCACTGGGTGACGGCATCAGCATTATTGCTCTGGTTGGCACCGTGTTTGGTGTTGCCACCACCATGGGCATTGGCGTCGTACTGCTGAACGTGGGTTTTTCGCGGATTTTTGGCTTGGAACAGGGCCTCACCCTGCAGATCGCGCTGGTTATCGGCGCTGTAGCTCTAACTATTGCAGCCACGACCTCTGGCGTTGATCGCGGTATTCGCTGGATCTCCGAGCTGAACCTGTGGAGCGCTGTAGCGATGATGGCCTACATCCTTATCGCGGGGCAGACGGCATTTCTGTTGAATGCGCTTGTTGAGAACATTGGTCAGTTCTTGGTTACGCTGCCCTCACGCATGCTACAAACCTTTGCTTACGTGCCCGGGAGCAGCGAGTGGATGGGCAGCTGGACGCTGTTTTTCTGGGCGTTCTGGCTGGCCTGGGGACCGTTCGTTGGGGTTTTTCTGGCCCGCATTTCACGCGGGCGTACACTGCGCGAGTTCGTGATTGCAGCCATCACCGTGCCAGTGCTGTGTGACTTCATTATCGTTTCACTTTTCGGTAATTCGGCCCTGTACCAAGTGCTGCAGGGCAATACGGCGTTCGCCGAGCTTGCGGTGCGCAACCCGGAGCAAGGTTGGTACGCCCTGCTGGAAATGTTCCCGGGGGCACTATTCCTGATCTGCCTGGCAACGTTTTCAGGGCTGCTGTTTTACCTCACGAGTGCAAACTCGGGGGCGATGGTCATGTCCAATTTCTCAGCCTCTATCCCGGATCCGGCACAGGATGGGCCGAAGTGGCTACGCATATTCTGGGCCGTGTTAACCGCTGTACTCACTGTGGCCATGTTGCTGGCAGGTGGCGTGTTGACGATGGAATATGCAACGCTTATTTTTGCGTTACCGGTGACGGTAATCGCTTATCTGGTGATGGCCTCTTTCTATAAGGCACTGCGCATCGAACGAGCTGAACGCGAAGGCCAAGTCCTGCGCAGACCTTCGATCGCCGCCAGTGGCGGTCATGTGCCCGAACGCTCATGGAAGCAGCGGCTTGGTCGCCTGCTGGCCTACCCTTCACGGCGTGAGGTGAGTCATTTCCTTGATCGCACGGTGGTCCCTGCGCTTGACGATATCGCCGCCGAATTCCGTAACCAGGACTACACCGTAGAGCGGAGCAACCTGACCCATGCAACCGGCATTGAAGGACCATTGCTGCGAGTGTCGATGGGTGAGCAGTCGGCCTTTCACTACCAGATTTCGATGGTCGAAGCGCCGGTACCGACGTTCAGCGGCAAGATGTCACTCGGAACTGACGTTTACTATCGGCTTGAAGTGTTTAGCGAGAGCGGTTCGGGCGGCTATGATCTGATGGGCCTTACCAAGCAGCAATTGATAGACGACGTACTAGAACAGTATGAGGCGCATATTGCACGCCTCACACAGCCGACGCCACCGGTGGATAATAGAGATGATTAGGCTCGCGAACAGCAGAGAAATTAACAGCCGTTCGATGGCAGCAAGAAATCCACAAAATTTATTCCATGTTTACTTTGTCAGACTGGTAAACATATAACTCACCAATGATCACTTATAGCATTGAGGACTCTACCGAGTCGGTATTTACTCTAGCAATTCGGCCTATTTAAATAGGCCGAATGAGATTAATTTTATCCACCGTTGTTAGATCGTCGAATAAGCTTAATTTAACTCCTGCGTTAGCAGGTCGATGTAAACGTAGGCTACGCCTGTTTCGACGTCGTATCGACAATCTGGGTACCTATACAGGGTACTAGCGCTTTAGCCCGAGTAATCCAACACTGTCCACACTCGGCTAAGGCCATCAGTAATCACACAGCCGCTTTGTCCTAACTGGTTGCTACTGTGCAATGACATCCGGTTAGTCATGCCATCGGCCGCATCCGAGCGTTCACTCAGCCATTGCACGCGGCCGCAGTTGGCCGTCTCGATCACGTAACTGGCCGCGACAGCTGAGCCCTCGTTCGGTTGCTTGATCACGTCCACCACCGTGCCACGCTCTTCGACACGCATGCCGTCGAATACCAGCACGGCCCAGGCCTGACTGTTTTCGATCACCAGATAAGTGCCATTGGCTCGGGGTTGATCCAGTTGCGGTTGCGCACAGCCGGCCAAAAGACCCAGCAGCACAAGTGTCATCAGCATCTGTTGCATTGTTAGCGACTCCTTTGCAGTGCCTGCCGCCATTAGCTCAGCGAACCAATGGCGGGAGTGATCGAGTAGGTACGGTTAAGGCCTTGGGCTTACTATTATCGAATACTGTTTATTTGTACAGTATTTTTCAATTACCCTTGGCCACGCAATCCAACCAACCGCACAGGCCAGCAAACGGGCCTGTACAAGGTGCCAACAGGAGTATCAGATGCGCGACGTCCTGCAGATGAAAGACAGCGTAAACCGCATGCCTCTGGAAAAAATCAGGGCCATCGTCAAAGAATTACAGCTAGAAGGCATTATCACCGAAGGCAAAACGCCGTTCTCACGGGTGCACTTCAATACCTGTTTTGCCGAGATTGAAGCCTTGCTGCAGCGAGCTGGCTATCACCGACAACTGGACGTGGTCGGCTACCAAGGGCTGGCCTATGCCATGTTCGACCCCGCGCGCTGGGAGGCCGTCGAGGTGTTGCACTGGCTCAAGGCATTTGTCGAGGAAGCTCATGGCCAATCACTCTCACGTTAAAATTGCGGCAAACGCGTAGCGCCAGTAGCAAAAAGCACCTGCCACACAGAACTCAACAGGGCTAATATTCGCCACTTTCCAAAGACTGGATGCTGCAATGGCCCGCCTGACCCTAAACTTCCCTGAAGACCAGTTCTGCTACCGTACCCATATGACGGTGCGCTCCACTGATATCAATGAGTCCAACCACTTGGGCAACGACTCGATGATCTCGATGATTTCCGAGGCCCGGGCGCGCTTTCTGTTCGAGTTCGGCATCGAGGAAACCCGCGAGGACGGCACCGGCATCATAGTCACCGACCTGGCTACCACCTACCGTACCGAAGCCCATGCTCGCGACCAGTTGCTGT
>JAWWDH010000077.1:0-11033 GCA_033720015.1 Pseudomonas sp. | reverse complement strand
CCGAGTTCTGGCTTGTCCTGAGTCCACTGACCATCGGCCTTGAAATCACTGTAAACGCCCTGCTCACCCAGATTGAACGCCAGGCTAAGCACCGGCGCGCCATCCGCCAAGGTGAGGCTGACTTCGGCTTGCTCGCTCTCTGGCAGGAAGCGTACGCGGTAGTCGAGGTCTACCTTCTTCGCCCACAACGGCGCGCTCAAACTCAGTAAAACCACAGACAACAACAGACGGCGAATCAACATGGCAAGGCTCCACAAGGCTGTGTATTGGCGTAGCTGAGTTTAGGCCGCGTTACTGGCGTGCGGTTCAGCCGGAGCGGAAGATCATATGGTCTTCCCAGTCATCTTCGGCCACGCTGTTTTCGCTGAGCATGCGCCCGGCCTGGGAGATTTTTTGTTTGTGCACCTGTTCGGTGTCACCACACACCAGGTGATGCCAGAGCAGCAGATCCTTGCCCTCACTGACCAAACGATAGGCGCACGTGGGCGGCAGCCACTGGAACTGATCAGCCTGAGCCGGGGTGAGCTGGATGCAATCGGCGACAAATTTGCGCCGGTTGCTGTAGTCGGTGCAGCGGCAGGTATTCAGGTCGAGCAGTTTGCAGGCGATGCGCGTGTAATAAATGCTGCCATCGTCTTCATCCTCAAGCTTTTGCAGGCAGCACAGGCCGCAGCCATCGCACAGCGATTCCCACTCGTCCTGATCCAGCTGTTCGAGGGTTTTGCGTTTCCAGAAGGGTTCGACTTTGGCGGCCATGGCGAGGGTACGTGAAGGGCGAAAAGGCCGGCAGTCTAGCCGCTTGGCTAGCGGTGGCCAAGGGCGGCATGCTGAATGGTTGGCTGGCTTTAATAGCCGCGGCTGAAATCCACATGCCCGCGCAGCGCATCACCAGCACGCCAACGCGCCAGGTTGTCAACAAACAGCTGCACCAGCAGGCGCGGATCGGTGGGTGCCGAGCTGTGCCCGGTCAGCAACAGGCGCGGTGCATCCCAGAACAAATGCCCAGCGGGCAGCGGTTCCTCACGGCAGACATCAATCACCGCACCGGCCAACTGGCCCTGCTGCAGCGCTGCGACCAGGTCAGCATCGACCACCGCAACGCCACGTCCGGCATTGATAAACAGCGCGCTGGGTTTGCAGCAGGAAAAGAGCGCGCCGTCATAGACATCATGAGTGGCCAAGGTGTCTGGCAGCAGGTTAATCACGTAATCCGCCTCGCCTACCAGGCGCGGCAGGTCATCGAGACCGGCCACCAGAGAAAACGGCGGCAGATGACGTGGGCTGCTGGCGATGCCAAGCAACTCGATGCCGAAGGGCGCGAGAAACTGCGCCACGCTCAGGCCGATATCACCCGTGCCGACGATCAGCGCCTTGCGCCCATTCAGGCTGTGCGGTTGGCGATTATCCCAACGCTGCTCAACCTGCGCCGCCAGGCGGGTCAACAACTGGCGCTCATGGGCCAGCACATGACAGAGCACATACTCGGCCATCACCTGACCGAAGATGCCCACAGCGCGAGTCAGCGGGTAATTGCTTGGTAGACCAGCGGCGAGCAGCGGCGTCACGCCAGCCCAAGTCGACTGCAACCACTGCGGCTGCAGGCCCTGGCGCAGCAAGGGCACGAGCAGATCCGGGCGGCCCAGCCAGATTGCGCCACTCGCAGCATAAGCAGCCATCTCGGTCGGCTGATCGCTGGCAAGCAACTCAAGCTCTGGGGCCTGCTCACGCAGAAAATCGGCATACCGCGAGGGCTGGGTTTCAGCAATCAACACCCGCAGCGGGGCTTTTGCAGTCGCGCTCATGGGATTTACACCGGGTCGTTACGACGCAGCAACTCATCCGGCAGGTGCTCGATGTATTCATCTTCCGGCGGCGGCATTTGCAGGTGATAGCCCTGCTCGTCGAGGTTGGCCAACACCTTGTGAATATCCTCGCGCGCCAGAACGCGCTCAGGCGTCAGCACCATCTCAAAGGCCAGGGTCGGCGGGCCGAAGGCCAGCAGCAGGTTTTCCGGCACGCGCTTGAGCGCATCACTGCGCAGCACGTACAGGTACATCTCATTCTTGCGAGGGCTTTTATAGATCGAGCAAATACGTTTCACGCGGACTCTCCGGTTGCAGCCAGGCAATCAAGCAAGGCCTGGCCCATCAATTCACGCCGCCAGCCGCGTAGCGACTCCGGCAGCTGGTAAGGGCCCTTGGGGTAGCCGGTTTTCAATAGCGCTTCGAGGGTTTTCTTGCGCAGCATCAGCTCTGGAGCAATGTTCAGCCGCTCACCTTCACGTTGGCCGATGGCGCGCAGCTGCTTCAGCAACGACGAGGCCTCCAGCGGCAATGGCTCGGGCAACGCCTCAGGCCAGTCGGCCGCAGGCGTTGCGGCGGCCTGTTTGATTAATTGCAGGATAAATTCGCCGTCTTGACGCACGGTTTTCGGGTGCATGTCCTCGATGCGCGCCAGGGCCACCAGGTTATCCGGCTGGGTGCGTGCCAAGGGCCACAATGAGTGCTCTCGAATAATTCGGTTGCGCGGCTGATTGCGTTTGCGCGCCTGGTCTTCGCGCCAGGTGCACAACGCTTGCAGCACGGCTAACTGTTGGCGCGATAGCTTCCAGGCCAGCTTGGCGTCGCGGTAGGCCTGCTCGGGATCGACTTCACGGCTGAGGTTGGCGACCAATTCGGCACCGTCTTCCAGCACCCAGGCATATTTCTCGGCAGACAGCTGGTCCTTGAGTCGGGCATACACCTCGGCCAGGTGCAGCACGTCTTCGGCGGCATAGCTCACCTGGTTGGCCGATAACGGCCGCTGCAACCAGTCGGAGCGGGTCTCGCCCTTAGGCAGATCGATATTCAGCACGGCCTGTACCAGGCGTGAATAGCCCATGGAGAAGCCGAGGTTGAGATAACCGGCCGCCAGCTGGGTATCAAACAGCGGCGCGGGGAGACTGCCGGTCAGACGCAAGAAGACCTCGAGGTCTTCGCTGCAGGCATGCAACACCTTGACCACATTTGGGTCTTGCAGCAGTTCGGCAAAGGGCGTCCAGTCGCTGATCAGCAGTGGATCGATCAGGTAAGCCCGCTCGCCTTCGCTGACCTGTAGCAGGCCGGCAATCGGGTAAAAGGTGTCGACCCGCATAAACTCGGTATCGACGGCCACAAACGCCAGCGTACGCCAGGTTGCACAATGCTGCGCCAGGCTGGCGTCATCACCAATCCACTGAATATCAATCGCCACGCGGCTCTCCCATCAAGAATGCCGCGCAGTATATATCGCCACACCCCATAGCCGGGCATTCACGATGCGCGGTAAAGCGCATAAGCGCTATTCTGCCCGGCACGTGCATGTGCGCACCTTCACCACAGGGAATAACAACAATGAAGAAACTGCTTGGCCTGCTTGTGGCCCTGCTCGCGGCAGTGGCGATCTACCTCGTCGTCACGCCCAGCCCAATTGACCCTCTTGCTTGGGAAGCGCCGAACCCACCACCGATGACCGGCGTGCTAGAGCCGAACGACACCCTGATGAAAGCCCAATTGCTCGGTCGCGACCAGGTGCATGGCCCGGAGGACACCGCAGTGGACGCCCAGGGCCTGGTTTACAGTGGCCTGCATGACGGCACAATCGTGCGGATCAAGACCGATGGCAGCCTGGAAACCTTCGCCAACACCCAAGGCCGGCCGCTGGGCATGGACTTTGACGTAGCCGGTAACCTGATCGTCGCCGACGCCTACCAAGGCTTGCTGAGTATCGATGCTCAGGGGCAGATCAAGGTACTGGCCACTGAAGCCGAGGGCGTGCCTTTCAAGTTCACCGATGACCTCGACATCGCTCGCGACGGCACCATCTACTTCAGCGATGCCTCAGCGCGCTTTGAACAGCCGGATTACCTGCTCGACCTGCTTGAAGCCCGCCCCCATGGCCGCCTGCTCAGCTACAACCCGGCCAGCGGCGAAACCAAGGTGCTGCTCAAGGATCTGTACTTCGCCAACGGCGTGGCGCTGTCGGCCAATGAAGACTTTGTGCTGGTCAACGAAACCTACCGCTACCGCATCAGCCGTTACTGGTTGAAAGGCGATAAAGCTGGGACCCATGACATTTTCATCGACAACTTGCCGGGCCTGCCGGACAACCTGCAGGGCGACCGCAACGGCACCTTCTGGGTCGCACTGCCAACGCCGCGTAAAGCCGACGCCGACCTGTTGCACCGCTCACCCTGGGCCAAGGCGCAACTGGCCAAGCTACCACGGGCGTTCTGGCCCAAGGCCGTACCCTATGGCTTTGTTATCGCTCTCAATGAGCAAGGCGAAATCACCCAGAGCCTGCACGACACCAGCGGCACGCACTTGCGCATGATCACCTCGGTCAAACCGGTGGGTGACTACCTGTACTTTGGTAGCCTGGATAATGATCGGATCGGCAAGCTGAAAATCCGCTAAAAACCTGCTTCGGATCTGCTGCGCGTCGGCCAAACTGCGTTGAAAGCGCCTTGTTTCGCTCTAGCTCGCCAGACCCGAAACAGGTTCTAAACACCTATACAAAAAGCCCGCGCAACTGCTCAGCTGCGCGGGCTTTTTGGGCTGTAGCACACGGCTACTTTTTTTCGGCGATCCAGATGGTGTGTCGGGTGCCCTTGTTGCCGTGGGCATACACCTGCACTTCTTCCACCTTAAAGCCGGCTTTACGCACCTTGTCACTGAACTGCTGGTCGGCACTCGCCGACCACACCGCCAGCACGCCTTTGTTGCGTAATGCTTGATAGCAGCGCTGCAAGCCTTGGGCCGAATACAGCCAACCATTGCGCTTCTGCGTCAGGCCTTCCGGGCCGTTGTCGACATCCAGCATGATCGCGTCATAACGCTGGTCGGCGCTCTTCAGGCAATTGGCGACATCGTCCTGAATCACCCGCGTACGCGGATCGTTGATCGGGTAACCGGCCTTGGCGCCTAACGGACCACGATTCCACTCCACCACCCCAGGCACCAGCTCAGCCACTTCCACTTCGGCGGTCTTGCCGAGGTTCTGTAACGCCGCAGCTAGGGTGAAGCCCATGCCCAGGCCGCCGATCAGCACCCTTGAGTCGGGCCGACCCGCGACCTTCTTGCAGGGGATCGCCGCCAAGGCATCTTCGGAACCATGCATGCGCGTATTCATCAGCTGACCACCATCGCCGCCAGCAATCTTGATCACAAAATCCTCACCGTATTCGAACAGGCACAGTGCGCCGGAGCCATCGGGAATCGGGGCGGTATCGAGCAATACAAAACGCTTCATGGGTCACAACAACCTGGATCAGAGCCAAACGGGCAGGCAGCATGCACATAAACGGCTAAAGATGCAGCGCCTTGTCGGCATAAATTGTTCTGCACGCGCGACCTCGACAGCCTAACCACTGGGTTTATGATGCCATCTGTTCCTCTGCCCACAGGATGACTGGCATGCCCCTCGCCCAACTGATCAGCGCTGCACAACTGCAACAACGCCTGGCTGAGCCCGAGCTGTTGATTCTCGACTGTCGCTTTGCCCTGGATGATCCGGCCTACGGTCAGCGCAGCTACGCCGAGGGGCATATTCCCGGCGCACAATTTGCCGACCTGGAGCGCGACTTGTCCGGTCCGATTCATATAGGCATTACTGGCCGTCACCCACTGCCAAAACCGGCGCAACTGCTGCAACGCCTGCGCGAATGGGGCCTGAATACGCACAGCGAAGTGGTGCTGTATGACGACGGCCCCGGTGCTTTTGCTGCACGGGCCTGGTGGTTGTTGGCCTGGCTGGGGAAGCGTGACGGCGTTTACCTGCTCGACGGCGGCCTCAAAGCCTGGCGCGAGGCAAGTGGAGCCTTGACCCAAGCCATCCCGACGCCGACACCTGGCAGCTTTAGTGGCAGCGCCGATGACAGCCTTTTGGTCAGCGCCGCACAGCTGCAGCAGCAACTGGGCAATAACCAGATGACCCTACTGGATGCCCGCGGGCTGCCGCGCTTCAGGGGCGAAGTGGAGCCGATCGACCCGGTTGCCGGGCATATTCCCGGCGCACAGTGCGCAGCCTTCACTGACAACCTAGACAGCGACGGCCACTTCCTCAGCGCCGCACAACTGCAGCAACGCTTTGCCGCGCATCTCGGCGAGCGCCCAGCCAGCAAGCTGGTGGCTTACTGCGGCTCAGGCGTGACCGCTTGCCACAACCTTTTCGCCCTGTGCCTGGCGGGCTATCCCCTGGCGCCGTTGTATGCCGGCTCTTGGAGTGAATGGATCACCGACCCTGCTCGCCCGATCGCCACCGGCGACTAACGCCCCTTGGCTGGCGGTGCTCGTCGGGTACCGCCAGCCAAGCTTTAGCACCAACTGGAATATAGGTAACAACCGACAGCCGATAACAATTTAAAAACAGTCCTTTACAGCGATAAGCTCACACTACACTTGAAGATAAGCGGCTAAACCCGCTTCCGGTGGGGCCTTTATCAAAACAAGCAAAAGCTGCCAGCGCCCCAGCCCCATCGGTAATCTGCTGTCGAGGGCTTTATGGGAATTGCCGCCTGCGAGATAAGCCAGTACATCATCCGCCCTACCCTGCTCTACTTGGGTCGCCACTCCATCGCCGCTGAAGCCTTGCTGCTTGGCGCTGCCGCCAGCCAATCGGAGCTTGGTTCGATCCTCGATGACAAACACGGCCATGGCCTGTACCGCATCACTGCACAGCGCCACCAGCAGCTCTGGGATCAACACCTGGCGCTGGACCCGGAGCTCGCCAGCCAAGTGCGCGGCCTCGCCAGCCAGCACGCTTTTCTCGCCGCGCCGCACCTGGAACTGACCGTTAACCTGCGTTACGCCACGGCCATTGCCTGGATGCTGATTGAGGCCGAGCACCGCGAATTGCCAGCAGCCGACGACCTGCTTGGCATGGCGCAGGTCTGGCGTCGCGTATTCAGGCCCCACGGCCGTAGCAAAGACTTTATCGCCGCCTGGAAACGCTGCATCGGTAGCCTCAGCAAGGTGGCCTGAAGCCTGCACAGACAAGCACAGTTGTCCGACAATCTATCGACAATTACCAGACGATAGCGGCTATTTGACAGCATAATTGCGCCCCATCCAGCGAGCGCCAAAAGTTGGCAAGGGCCATGGAAAGTTGTTAATTTCCGCCTCCCGCTAAAACCTAGGATTGCCCCGTGTCCAAAAGAGTCGTCAAGACCAGCCTGTTTATTGCCCTTGCTACTGCTGCCAGCCATAGCTTCGCCGGTGGCTTCGCGATTAATGAACAAAGCGTCAGCAGCATGGGCACCGCCTTTGCTGGCCGTTCCTCTTCTGCCGATGACGCCAGCACCGTATTCGGCAACCCGGCCGGTATGGCCCGTATCAAGCGCGAACAAGTCAGCGGCGGCATTGCCCTGATCCACGCGAAAACCGATATCGATGATGCCAGCGGCTCCACCCGCGGCAGCAATGACGGCGACATGGTGCCGTTCATCGGCGCGCCCATGGGCTACTACGTCAAACCACTGGACGACAACTGGAGCTTCGGCCTGGGCCTGTATGTGCCATTCGGCCTGGTCACCGATTACGAGCGCAACTTCCAGGGCCGTTATCACGGCGACCGTAGCGAAGTGCGCGTGATTACTCTGCAACCGACCCTGAGCTACCGCTTCAACGAGCAGCTGTCGATCGGTTTCGGCCCAACCATCAACCGTATTGATGGTGAGCTGACTTCTTATGTGCCAAACCGCGCCACCCCAGGTCGCAACGATGGCCAAGTCAAGATCAAGGGCGATGACACGGCGCTGGGCTTCAACCTCGGCGTGTTGTTTGAGATCACCGCACAAAGCCGTATCGGCCTAACCTACCACTCGATGGTTGACTACACCCTCAAGGGCGAAACACAGATTGAAGGCACTGGCTTCGGGCCGTTCTCAGGTAATCAATACGACGCCTCCCTTGCGCTGAAAACTCCGGAATCGGTCGACATTTCCATCACTCACGAGCTGAATGACGACTGGACCCTGTATGCCGGTAGTACCTGGACGCGCTGGAGTCGCTTGGAAGAGATTCGTGCCGTCAACAAAGGCGTGCCAGCACCGCTCAACGCTAGTCTCGGTAATATCGTCGAGCCACAAAACTGGCACGACACCTGGTCCCATGCTGTAGGCGCGGCTTATAAGCTGAACCGTCAGTGGACCCTGCGTGCCGGCCTGGCCGTGGACCAGTCGCCGACCAACAACACCGACCGTTCGCCGCGCATCCCTACTGGTGACCGCACAATCTTCAGCCTGGGTACGGCCTGGAGCCCGAATGATGATGTGACCATCGATCTGGCCTACTCCTACTTGATGGAAGACGACACCCACATCGATAAAGGCGACTACCGCGCCACCTACAAAAACACCGCCCACGGCCTGGGTACACAGCTGACCTACCGCTTCTAATTCAACCAGCGGTTTGGGTTACACTCGCGCGGCGCTGACAAGAATAAAAATGCCGCCTGAGACAGCCCCATGACTGCACTCTGTACTGCTCTGCCCGCACAGCTAAGCCTGTTGCTGGTGGATGACCACCAGATTTTTCTCGATGGCCTCAGCCTGGCCCTCGCTCCGCTTTGTGCCGACCTGCAGATTCGCACCGCCGAATCCGCAGCCGCCGCTGAAATGTGTCTGCAACACCACACCTTCGACCTGATCCTGCTGGACTTGCGCCTGCCCGACATGCCCGGCCTGAAGTTGCTGCAACGCTGGCAACAACAAGGCCGTATGACCCCGGTGGCCATCCTCAGCGCCAGCGATTCCAACCTGGATGCCCAAGCTGCACTGGCAGCTGGAGCGCTAGGGTTTATCTCGAAAAGTGCTAACAGCGACGCATTGCGCCAAGCCGTAACCCGTGTACTACTGGGCGAAACCCTACCTGCGCCGCAAGCAAGCGATAAGCCGCAGCTCACTCCACGCCAGCTGGAAATCCTCCAGTTGCTGGCCGAGGGTTTGCCGAACAAATCCATCAGCCGTCAGCTCGGGGTTTCCGAAGACACGGTGAAAACCCACCTCAAATCACTGTTTCAGGAATTCGCCGTGCATACCCGTACGGCCTGTGTCAGTGCGGCGCGGCAACGGGGCTGGTTGTAACGGTTGTAGGTGCGGGCAACAGTACCGCCAAGGTCTGACGCAGACGGGCCGGCAACAAGGGTTTGCCAAGTAAGGTCACATGCGCGCGGGTGCAGCGTTCCTGCAGGTCCGCGCTGACATCGGCGGTGATCAGCAAGGCCGGGAGCATGCGCCCAGCCTCTTCACGTAAACGCTCGATGGCACGCAAGCCATCCTCAGTGGCGGCCAATCGATAATCACTAATCAACACCTGCGGCTGGGCCTGCGTCAAGCACTGCAATGCCTCTGCTGGATCCGCGCAGGGCCAAACCTCACAGCCCCAGCGCTGCAGTAAACCCGCTAGGGCCTCACGTCCCGCCGCATCGTCTTCCAGCAATAACACCCGCCCATTCAAGGCGTTTACCGGCGCAACGGGCGCCTGCCATTGCCCCGCTGCAGCCTGTGGCAGGTGCAAGATAAAGCGTGCACCCGTGCCCAGGCTTGAGTGCAGTTGAAGGCGATGGTCCAGCAACTGCAGCAGTTGCTGGACGATGGCCAAGCCCAGGCCAAGACCACGTTCGGCATTACGTCCGGGGTTATCCAGCTGGCGAAATTCTTCGAACACCTGGCCCTGCTGCGCTTCGCTCAGGCCCTGGCCATCATCACCGACTTCCAACAGCACCTCGCCCTGTTCCACGCGGGCATGCAACCAAACATGCCGTGCCTGGGCATGGCGCAACGCATTGCTAAGCAGGTTGCGCAGTACCCGTTCCAGTAACAGAGGATCGCTGCGCACCCAGAGGTCCGCGCACTGCATCTGCAACTCGATGCCCAAGGCGGCGGCCTCCGCGCGCGTTTCACCGCTTAACCGCGCGAGCAGAGGGCGTAAGGCAAATACCTGCGGCTTGGGCTGAACGCCGCCAGGTAAGGTCAAGCGAGTGTAATCAAACAGCGATTGCAGCAACCGACTGAGCTGCTCCACGGCAATCGCTAAACGGCTGCTGATACGGTGCACATCAGGGTCTTGGTTTTGCTCCAGCAGATGCTGGGCATACAGCCCCATGGCATTCAACGGTTGGCGTAGATCATGGCTAGCCGCCGCCAACAAACGCAGCTTGCGGGCATCGTCGGTTTCTGCGCGGAGCCGGGCTAAATCGAGCAAACGCAGGTTGAGCCAGGCACCGCGCTGGCCGTGTTCCTGCAAGTACGCTCCGACACTGCCAATTACGTTGGCGCACAGCAAAAACATCCCCTGATAGCCCAACGCCACGCCCCCACCCGTGCCTGCATAGCCGAGCAACAGGAACAAACCGCATAGCCCCCAAGAGGCCATGCTCACGGCTCGGAACGACACGCCCAGCAGCACATAGCCAAACAGCAGCACCAGAAACAGCCCGTCATAGGGCATGGCCACGCCCTGGCTCCAGCACAGGTGAATAATCACTGCAACGCAGGCACCGTTCAGCCCGTAGGCCGTTACATAAGCCAACAAGGTACGCCGCGCCGGGCTTTGCGCACGGCGGCAGTAGAAATAAGCCAGCAGTGCTGCCCCTATGCCGAACACCCGCACAGGCAACAAACTAGCGCTGAGCGTCGGGGCGAGCAGTAATAAATCGAGGGTGGCGTACACCAGCTGAAAGACCACAGCGGTGCTGATGATCAGTAGCAGGCGGCGGCGAATGCGCTGCACCCGGTGCTCAACAAAATCGTCTTCCAGCACGTCACTGAAACGCAGGCCGCGATAGCCACGGCGCTGTTGCATGAGCAGCAACGACTCCTGCTGCTCAAGGCTCATGCTTGACGGCCGGCGCTATCGCACGAGGGTGGCGTTGTCCTGCTGTTTGGCGGCAATGGCGTCATAGGTTTCCACTCGGTGCTGATCATCCGCGTTAAATAAACGCTGACGCAAACGTTGCTGCTCGCGCTGCTGATCCACAGTGCTAAGGCCATTACCCTGTATATCGGCAAGTTCCTG
>JAWWDH010000076.1:0-11049 GCA_033720015.1 Pseudomonas sp. | reverse complement strand
TTGAGAACTTCAAGAAGTTCGATGTGTCCGACGCCATCCGCAATGCCGGTCCGCAGCTTTAAGCTGTCGCCATTGCGCTGAAAAAACCGCCGTCATCGGCGGTTTTTTTATGTCCGGGAAATCGAAACGGTAACTGTCGGAGGGGCTTGGGTGGCGCGTTTCACCGCAGTGTCGTCGCGGTTAGCGCTCACTGCCACAGTGCTCTGCTGATGCGAGAAGAAACGGTAAAGCCGCCCTGAGGCGGCTTTTTGTGCGTATCTGCTAGCAGATTGAGCACGTGGTCTACGTTGCATTGCATCTTGCTCAGGTGGCCGCTTAGCACGGCCTCTGGTGTTGCTATGTGGTTGATCTGACCAAGAGGTCTAACGGGTTGGCAACTCAGGCGATTTCCGACGTCGGTATCCGTGGCTGTCGACGTGCGCATGGCTGGCTACTGCCAGATAGGTGTCGATATGTCGCGGGTGGCGCTGGGGCTTTCGAGTTGTATGGCGGCGTTAGCCTTTGGTCGGTAGTGCTTACGGCGAGCGTGAATGTTACCAACCGCTTTACTCATCAGCCCGCTGTTTGCGGTCGCTACTCTGAGTGACCGGGCGGAGCCATTTGGCATTGCTGAACGATTCAGTGGGTAACCGGCAAGCTGCCGTTGCAACCAGATACCTGCATACTCGTCTCCTTTCTTTGCCTGCATGAGTTGACTGTACGCCACTGCAGCGAGCGCTGTTAGTTGGATTGGTAATAGCCCGGCAGGTTGTAGGTCTTAATCGTTGTTTACCGCCGTCGCGGTCCGTGGAGTAACCGCTATGAGTACCCTTGAGCGCGTGTTTGGTTTTCAGCAACTGCGTCCCGGTCAGGAGCGTGTCGTCACTGCCGTGCTGGCGGGGCGTTCGGCGGCAGCAATCTTCCCTACCGGTTCGGGCAAGTCGTTGTGCTACCAGTTGCCGGCGCTACATCTGCCGCATTTGACCCTGGTGGTGTCGCCGCTGTTGGCGTTGATGCAGGATCAGCTGGCATTTCTGCATGCTCGCGGTATCAGCGCGGCCAGCATCGATTCGGCGCAAAGCCGTGAAGACGCCAGTGCGGTGATGAGCAAAGCCAAGTCCGGTGAGCTGAAGATTCTGATGATCTCGGTCGAGCGGCTGAAAAACGAACGCTTCCGTAACTTTATTGCTCAGGTGCCGATCTCCCTGCTGGTGATTGACGAAGCGCACTGCATCTCCGAGTGGGGTCATAACTTTCGCCCGGATTACCTCAAACTGCCTGACTACCAGCGCCAGTTCGGTATTCCCCAGGTGTTGCTGTTGACCGCCACGGCCACGCCGCCGGTGATCGCCGACATGCAGAAGAAGTTCGCCATCGCGGCGGACGATGTGGTCACCACCGGTTTTTACCGCGCCAACCTTAACCTGCTGGTCGAGCCGGTCAGCGGTGCCGACAAGCAGCGCCGCTTAGAGCAGTGGCTGGGGGCCAAGACCGGCCAGCCTGGCATCGTCTATGTGACCCAGCAGAAGACCGCCGAACAGGTGGCTGCGCGTCTGAGCCAGCGTGGTATTGCCGCCAGCGCTTACCACGCCGGGATGCCACATGAGACGCGTGAGGCGATTCAGCGTCAGTTTATGGCCGGACAGATCAACTACATCGTCGCCACCATCGCCTTCGGTATGGGCATCGACAAGAGTGACATTCGTAATGTGGTGCACTTCGATCTGCCGAAATCCATCGAAAACTACAGTCAGGAAATAGGCCGCGCCGGCCGCGATGGTCAGCCCTCTGATTGCCTGGTGTTGGCCAACCGCGACAGTCTCAACGTGCTGGAAAACTTCGTCTACGGCGATACGCCGGAATTGGACGGCATTCGCTGCGTGCTCGATGAGCTGCTGGGTAGCAGCCAGAGCGGTGAGTGGGAGCTGATGCTCAATGCCTTAAGCGAGCAGAGCAATATCCGCCAGCTACCGCTGAAAACCCTGCTGGTGCAGCTTGAGCTGCGCGGCATCATTGCTCCGCGCTATGCGTACTTCGCCGAGTATCGCTTCAAATACCTACTGGAACCTGAAGCGCTACTGGCCAAGTTCGACGGCGAACGGCGGCAATTTGTCGAGGCGCTGATCAGCACCTCGCAGCGCGCCCGCACCTGGTGCACGGTGGATTTTGACGCGCTCTATCAACAGCATCAGGCCGAGCGTGGGCGGGTGATCAAGGCCTTGGATTACTTCCAGGAAAAAGCCTGGATCGAGCTGGAAAGTAAGCAGATGACCGAGGTTTATGCGCTGCTCGATCCCGACTTCGACCCGCTGGCATTAAGCGCCGAATTGCACGGTTATTTCAGCCAGCAAGAGGCCAGCGAAATTCGCCGGATTCACGCCATGCTCGCCCTGTTTGCCAGTGAGCAGTGCCTGAGCCAGCGTTTGGCCGCTTATTTCGGTGACGCTAACGCTCCGCAGCAGTGCGGGCATTGCTCGGTGTGCCGCGGGCAAATCGCCCTCCTGCCGGCACCGCCAGCGTTGCCGCCGTTAAGCGAGAAAAATTTGAATAGGCTGTGTGACAGCTTTGTTCGCAAGTATCAGGAAGTGAAAGGTGGCGAACCGAGCGGCGAGTGCCTGACGCGCTTTCTCTGCGGCATTAGTGTGCCGCTGTTTATCAAGCTCAAGGCGCGTCAGATTAGCGGTTTCGCGGCGTTGGAAGATTATCCCTATGCCGAGGTTCGAGCGTGGTTGCCGGGGTATAAGACTCACTAAAAGCCTACGAATGAACGAGGCTCAGCGTTAGGCTGACTAAGGGCAATGCATTTTATTGCCGGCACCGCAGTACACGGCGTCATTAATTGCCGCCGATTGCATACGCACTGTTGCTTCGGCGGTAATGATGAAGCCATTACGGGCTGCGCAGATGTCGGCGTAATCCGGGTTTCTCTTTGATACTTCATTGAAGCTGCCCGCAACCCGATCGGTGTTGAAGCGTGAGGCCGAGCTTAAAATGTGCTCGACCATGGGTACGATCAGACGCATGCAGTACTGCACCCGTAGCTTGAGCAGGTTGGCGTCCTGAATCGATACCGGGGTTTGTTGGGTGGAGCGGAACATCAGGTTGTCATTGGGGATGGCCTGCACGCCAAGCGTGTCGACCTCTTCGGCGAAGGCATCGAAGCTCGCCTGTTCAGGGCTGACACGGGTGATGAGCACGTAGTTGTCTGCTTCCGTGGCCGTGTACTTCATGCGCTCATCCTTCACCTGAGAGAACATTGGGTACATGCCCCGGATCAAACCACGGCGAATATCGCTGTACTGGGCATGGTTCATGGCCCCGATACGCGCGGCCTGAAAGGTTGCGTAGTTCAGTCCATTCTTCGCTGAATAGATGAATGCCGCTTGCGCGGCACCGAAAATCAGCAGGATGAGCACCGGAATGATGATCAGAAATTCAACCATGGCCTGGGCCGATTGAGAGTGCCTGCGCATACGTGTTACTCCGTCGCGGGGAACACATCGAGCAACTGCTCGGCACGCTTCAGGGCCCGCTCGGCATACGGGGTCTGCGCACTCAGATAGCGCTGCATCTCGGCAGCGGTCAACGTGGCTTCACGCAGCTGAACCTGGAGCAGGTTATGCCAGCTGCGGGCATGCTGCGGGTCGCGCACCAATGCATCACGGTAACTGGCAATCGCTCCGAGGTTATCGCCCTGGCGCGCCAGGCTGTTGCCCAGCTGATAGCGCACCCCTGCATCTGTGGGCAACTTCACGGTTAGGCGACGATACAGCTCGCTGGCCTGGGCATATTGCGCCTGGGCGTAGGCGGTATCGGCTTGCTGTTGCAGCTCGAGCATTTGGTTTTTCGGTTGCAGGCCAGCACAACCGCCCAGGCATAGGGCTAATACAGCAATACTCAGGACACGCATTGAATCTGATCTCCAATAGTGATGCTTAAACGCTGACATTCGCCTGCGGCGAGCTCGACCACGCTTTTGGCCGGCCAGCACAGGCTTAGTTGCCAAGGCTTGAGGTCGGCGCGGATGGCGATGATGCGCTGCGCTGCGTCGAGGTAGAGCACGTCGATGCTGAATCGCATAAATAAACAATGCACCGAGTTGCAGGGCTTGAGCCAAATCCCCTGAGCGGAGGGCAGCCGATTACGGCCGAGTAGCCCCTTGAGTCGCGGCCAAAGGCTGATGGCTTGTTCAAGCGCGAGAGGCTGTTGGCTGCCATCGGCACGGATCAGTTGGCAGGGCATCAGGTTTCACCCATGAATTTGACCACGATAGGGAACAGCAGGATCACGAATGTCAGCGGGAAGATGAACATGATCAGCGGAATAACCAGTTTCACAGGGGCCTGCATGGCGGTTTTCTCGGCACGCTGAAAGCGCTCTTCAAGACGTTGCTGGGCCTGGATCTGCAAGGTGTTGCGCAGGCTGCTACCCATTTTTTCGGCCTGGATCACCGAGCGTACGAAGGTTGACACGTCTTTAAGGTTGACCCGCTGCTCCATGCGCGTCAGGGCTTCAGCGCGTGGCAGGCCGGAACGTATGTCGCGCAGGACGATGCGGAACTCGTTTTTCATCGCCCCGTTCGGACCTTTGTCCACCGCCTGCTGCAGGGCACCGAGGAAGTTCAGGCCGGCGTCCACGCACATGGTCAGGTATTCCAGGAATTCCGGCAGGTTGCGGATGATGTCGCGATCGCGACGCTTGTGTGTATCGCTGATCCACATCACCGGCAGGGCGGCCCCCATGGCGGCCATCAACAGCACTACCGACCAGATGATGCCGCTCTGGCCGCTGGCCATAGGCAGGATTGCCAGAGCCGGCAGCAGCAGGCTCATGGTGATACACAGCGCCAGGAAGTCTTCGGCGGTGAGCACATAAAGGGCGCCGGTTTTCTGCAGGCGTATATCCAGCCAGTCCATGATGCGTGGCGACAGGTTGCTGCAAAAGTGATGGCTGACCAGGCGTACCAGCGGCCAGATTGGCCGAATCCAACCGGGCACCGGATCCATGTAGGCGCGGTTTTCTTCCGGCAGCAGTGACAGCAGTGAGATCAGCAACAGCAGGCTGCAGGTGACGGTGATGCCCAGGCTGGCGCTACTGAGCAGAACAAGGATTTCGTTCATGGTCTAGGCGTCTATCCGGGTGATTTTTCTGATAAAGACAAAGCCCAGCACTTCCATGATGATCATCACGGTCAGCACGAGTAGGCCGTTGCGAGTGGTGTAGAGCTGGCTCATGGCCTCGGGCTCGATCGCGCTGAGGATCAGGGCGAGAAATATCGGCAGCATCGCCATAAACGTCCCTTGCGCCTTGCCCTGAGCGGTGAGGCTGTCGATCTTGCCTTCCATCACGCGCTTGCGGCGAAGCATGGCTGCCATGGTATTGATGGTTTCCACTAGGTTGCCACCGACTTCGCGGCTAATGCGGATGGCCGAGCTGGCCATGATGAAAGAGGGCAGCGGCAGGCGTTTTTCCAGCTTGAGTAGAGCATCCTCCAGGGTTACCCCCAGGCGGATGTTCTTGATCAGCAAGCCGAACTCCTGGTTCAGGGGGGGCGGTGACTGATGCACCACGTTCTCCAAGGCCATGTTCAGGCTGGCCCCGGATTGCAGGCTGCTGGACAGCAGCATAAAGGCATCGGGTAACTGCTCTTCGAATTTCCTCAGGCGGCTTTTGCTCATCTGGTTGAGCAACAACTTGGGCACGAACAGCATGAGCAGTGCGCCGATCACGGTGACCAGGGTGATCTGGAACACCGCATGCAAAAACAGTGGCACCAGCACCAACAACATGGCATTGACGATAAACATCTGCCGACCACTGGCGAAGATAAACATGTCGGCCATTTCCAGCTCGGCATTGCGCGAAAACTGGCTGCGATAAAACTCCAGGTTATCGCCGACCTTTTCAGCCAGCAGCATGGCCAGGGCAAAGCCGGCCACGGCGATCAATCCAGCGCTGAGGTACAGCAGCCATTCAGACATTGCGCGGCACCGAACGGAAGATGTCCATGTTCACCCCGATGCCGCGCTTGCTCAGCTCCTCGTAAAACTCGGGGACCTGCCCCGTTGCGTGGTAGTAGCCTTTGATCCGGCCATTCTCATCGAAGCCTTGCTGCTGGTAGTTGAAAATCTCATTGAGCAGGATGGTGCTTTGTTCCATACCGGTTATTTCGGTGATGCTGGTGATGCGCCGCGAGCCATCACCGAAACGGGTTTGCTGGACGATGATCTGCACCGCCGAAGCGATCTGCTCGCGGATGGCCTGCACGGGGAGGTCCATGCCCGCCATCAGCACCATTACCTCTAGACGGCGCATCATGTCGCGTGGAGTGTTGGCGTGGCCGGTGGTCAGTGAGCCATCGTGACCGGTGTTCATCGCCTGCAGCATGTCCAGTGCTTCACCGCCCCGACACTCGCCGACCACGATGCGGTCGGGGCGCATGCGCAGGCAGTTGCGCACCAGGTCACGGATGGTTACTTGGCCTTTGCCTTCCATGTTGGCCGGACGGGCCTCCAGCGACACCACGTGGGGTTGCACCAGCTTCAGTTCGGCGGCGTCTTCGACGGTGACCACACGTTCCTCTAGCGGGATAAAGTTGGACAGAATGTTCAGCAGCGTGGTCTTTCCCGAGCCAGTACCACCGGACACTACGATGTTCATGCGCTGCTCAACGGCCGTGCGTAAAAATTCCACCATCGGCTCGTTGATTGAGCCGTACTTGAGCAGGTCGTCGGTGGTGAGTTTTTTCTCGGAGAATTTACGAATGGTTAAGCACGGTCCACGTAGCGCCAGCGGCGGGATGATGGCGTTGACCCGCGAGCCATCTTTCAGGCGCGCATCGACCATTGGAGAGCTTTCATCGATGCGGCGACCCAACGGGGAAATAATCCGTTCAATGGTCGACAGCACAGCGGCGTTTGAGCTGAAGTTGATCGGAGTTTTCTCCAGGCGGCCGCTGCGTTCGACATAAATATCATCGTGGGCGTTGACCATGATCTCGCTGACGCTCTTGTCGGCCAGCAGATCTTCCAGCGGGCCGAGGCCCACGGCTTCATCCAGTACGATCTTGCGCAGCACTTCGGTCTTGACGCTGGCCGGGAGGCGGGCGAGTACCTGCTCGATCAGCCCGTCGATTAGCTCGGAGAGAATCCCCCGAACCTCTTCCGGCCCCATGCTGTCGAGGTTCATGCGGCGCAGGTCGAGGGCGCGGAATAGTTCGGCTTGAATGAACTGCGACCACTCCATGTAAGCCAGGTGACTGTCGTTATTGACCTCTGGGGTGTCCGGAGCCAGCACGGCTTCCGGCGTGTCCTCGCTGAGTGGCTGGATCAGCGAACGCACGCGGAGCAGATAACCGCCGATGGCGATAATATCCTCTGGGTTCAGGGGGCCATGGCGGCTCACCGGTTTGTCGTTGACTCGTACCTCATAACCCCTGCTGACGTCTTCGACAAACAAGCCGGCCAGCGATTGTTCGATGCGCGCATGGGTTGGTGCGACCTTCCAGCCGCGCAAGCGAACCAGCCCGGTGCGCGCCTTACCCAACTCGCAAGACGCACTGGTGCAGGTCAACTTATCGACCGGCTGGCCGTCTTTGTAAGTGATTTCAATTTCGAACATGGCCGCCTCAGTCGATAAGCTCAATGGAGCCGAAGGATTTCTGATAGCGCTCGACCATGTTGTTCATGCGTGTTTGTTCTTGCGCGGTCGGCGAGTCAGGGCCATTGGTCATCAGGCGCGGGGTGATGAAAATCACCAGTTCGGTGCGGTTGTTCTTGGCGCTCTTATTGCGGAACAGCGAGCCGATAAACGGCAGATCTTTGAGCCAGACGATGCCTTCGATCGTGGCTTGGCTGTCTTCGGAGACCAAGCCAGAAAGCACTAAGGTTTCACCGACCTTTAGCTGCACCTCGTTCTCGGTGCGCCGGGTCTTGAATGCTGGGTAGTCACCGACCTGGTTGGCCTTGTCGACCTGACTGATTTCGGCGAGTACACGGGTTGCAATGTGCTCGTTGCCGTACAGCTGTGGTTCGATGTTGAGCAGCACGCCGTAATCTTTGTACTCCACCGATGGGCCGTTGATGCTGCTGGTGACCACTGGCACCTGGCCGCCGACCGTCAGCTCGGCTTTGCCGCCGCTACGAGCTCCGAGGCGTGGCGATGCGAGAGTCAGGGCCGAGCCATTTTTCTCCAGCAGGTTGATGCGCGATGTCAATTCACTGGCGATACCCCAGTAAGCGTGTGAGCCGGCACCTCCGACAATTTGGTTCAAGGTGTCGAAGGTGCCGCTGCTGCTAGGGAACTGGCCGCGGTAGAGCTTGTTGGTGCCGCCGTCGGCGTTGAAAGCCAGGGTCGGGCCATTGATGCTGGTGCTCCAGTTAACCCCCAGCTCTTCCACATCGTCTTTGGCAAACTCGGTGATGCGTACATCGAAGTAGATCATTGGTGCGAGGAATTCGGACATCGGCTGGGCCAGTACCAGCACATCCGGATAGCGCTCTTTGAGCAGCTCGATACGCGACATGTCGACCTGGTGCAGGTCACCATCAATGATGATCTGGCGGCCTACCGATTTGATCTTGATGCCGGGAATCTGCCCGAGCATGGCCTGAACTTCCGCCAGTACTTGCGCGGAGTCGGCTTTGGTGGCGGCACCGCTTTGCTCCTCGGCCAATACCAGCACATTGTCGTAGAACTTCGCCGCCTCTTTGGCGCGGGCCAGGTATTCACCGCTCAAGCGGCCTTCCAGTACCACCTGACGGCCTACGGTGCGAATTTTCAAACCTGGAATATCGTTGAGCAGCGCCTTGAGCTCACCAACTTGGCGATAACCATTGGCTTTGGCTACCACCACACTCATTTGCTGGCGGGTTTCATCCTCGAACCAGATTTGCACGGTGGTTTCGCCGGGCTTCTGCGCGGTAATGACCACCTCTTCATTCTTCAGCAGGGTGGCGCTGATGATCTCTACATCACCCACAGCCACCCGCTCGATTCCGGGTGCCTTGAGTACGCTGACATCACCGTCATACAGCACGATGGATGGTGGGATCTCGTTGGCCTGGGCGTAAGCGCTCAGGCACATGGCACAGAAAAAAACCAATACACGTCGAATGTTCATTGTTGCCCCAACGGATTTCGTAGATGTGCGGTGTTCCGTGCCGGGACTCCGGCACGGAGTTGCCCAGTTATTCCAGGCGCAAGGTCTGCACCGGGATAACCCCTTCCTTGCCAGTGCCCCCTGGGATGAACTGGATCATCCGCGTGGCATCGCTACGTTTTTTCTTTTCGGTGGTGCCGCTATGTGGCGGCTCTAAGTCCACGGTGACACCGCGATAGAGCACGTTGCCGTTGGCGTCGATGATTTTTCCGTCGACTAGGGTGCCGATTGCCTTGCCGTCACTGCCGTACACGGTGTTGCCTCGCAGCGTGCCAATGATGTTGCCGTTGGCATCGCGCACGACTTGGGCGACATCTTTCTGCAGGCTGACATTGGCCCCTTCGATGGCCTGCCCGGACAGGTCGCGAACCTGGCCATCCTTAACGCTGCCGACCTTGCGGCCCTGGGCGTCGATGATGTCGTTGCCGACGACGCTGCCAATCACCTTGCCGTCAGCATCGCGGACCACGCGCGCGGCATCGGCGATGACCTTGCCGTCGGCGTCGAGCATGGCCTGTTCGACGTGGCCCAGTACCTTGCCGCTGGCATCGACAACCTGGCCGTCTTTAACGGTGCCGAGTACCTTGCCGTCGGCATCGACCAGCTTGCCATCGACGATGGTGCCGATGACTTTGCCGTCGGCATTGCGCACCACCTCGCCAAGCTCGCCGATAAGGTTGCCGTCGGCATCAAACAGGGCAGTACCGACATTGCCAAGGATCTTGCCGTCGAGCCCATAGGCCTTGCCGTCACGGTAGCTGCCGATGACCTTGCCGTTAGCGTCATGGACTTCATCGCCGACGATAAAACCGATGATCTTGCCGCTGGCGTCACGGACCACCAGGCGCTCGCTGCCTTGGGCGGCGGCTTGTGCTTGCACCTGCGAGCCGCGCATGTCGATCACCCGGCCTTCGGCATCCAGCGCCACGTCTTTTTCCACCCGGCCCAGGCTGGAACCATCCAGCCCGACCGCCTTGCCGTCTACGACGGTACCGATGGCATTGCCACTGGCATCGACCACCTTGCCATCGACCACCCGGCCAATCACATTGCCCTGGGCATCACGCACCACTGTGGCCCTTTCATGCATGCGTAAAATCGGGTCGTCTGGCGACAGCCCACGCACGATGCGGCCCATGACCTTGCCATCAAGGCCAATGGCCTGGCCGTCAACGATCTTGCCGATGATCTTGCCGTTGGCGTCGACGATGTTGTCGCCAACGATGCGCCCGAGCAGCTTGCCATCGGCGTCTAGCACGACGTCGACAGTTTCCACCGGCGGTGGGTCGAGCAGGCTGGAGACGGTGGTCTGCCCCAGGCTGACGCTGCTGGTGTCCTTGGGGTGGCGCAGCACGGCGATCAGTTCGCCCGATTTTTCCGCCAGTTCGACCCGGGCTACCTGGGCGGGGGTCAACATCAGCGACAGGGTGGAGAAATTCATGTTGAAACCGTCAGGCGTGCTGCGGTCGTAGTGGTTCTCGTACTTGCGGCCATTAGCGTCTTCGCGCCCGGCCGCCAGCACGGCGATGTCTTCCAGTACCGTCATGACCACGCCGTCGGCATAGTTGGGTTGCTGCTGCAGGCCCACATCGCCGGCAGAAAAACTGCCCAACAAATCAATGCGGTCGCCCGGACGCAGCATGCCGTCGAAGGAGTTGATCTTGTTCACTTTGACTGTCTTGACGCGTTTGCCCAGCTCAACGTTCTCGGAGAAACGCGATACGCCATCCTGCTCAATCGCATCCCAGGTGATCGGCCGACCGGTCTGCAACGGCATGATGGTCATGCGCCCCTCCAGGCGCGGCCAGTCCTCGGCCATCACCACGTTGGAGGGCAGGTACTCGCTAGGCACATCGAGTGCGGCAACCTGCTCACGCTTGAGCGTCTGAGATTTGCCGATGTCGGCTTTG
>JAWWDH010000075.1:0-11101 GCA_033720015.1 Pseudomonas sp. | reverse complement strand
CGGAGGCGGCTTGGCTGGCGGTGGTTTCGGCATGCTCGACCTGGCTGCGCATGGCCTGTACCGATTGCCGGGCGGCCTGTTGCAAGCGCCCGATCAGCTCCTGAATCTCAGCCGTCGCGCCGCTGGTGCGTTGCGACAGCGAGCGCACCTCATCGGCCACCACGGCAAAACCGCGGCCCAACTCGCCGGCGCGCGCCGCCTCGATGGCGGCATTCAGCGCCAGTAGATTGGTCTGCTCGGCAATCCCGCGAATCACCGTCAGGACATTGCCGATGGTCGCTGTTTCTTCGGCCAGGCGTTCGATGGCCTGGGCGTTGCCCTGGACTTGATCGACCAGCGCATACAGGCCGGTAAGACTGTGGCCGATCACCTGCTGACCCTGTTCGAGAGCGCGGTTGGCGTCGCGGCTGGCCTCCGCGGCCTGGCTGGCGTCGCCGGCCACTTGTTGAATGGTTGTCTGTAGCTCGCCCAGTGCGTCGCGAATTTGCGCGGTGTCGCCGGCTTGGCGTTCGGCGCCGCCATGCAAGCCGCCACTGAGGTCGGCCAGGGTGCGGCTGGAGCCGACCACCTGTTCGGCATGCCGGCGAATGGTGCCGACCAGATCAACCAAATAGGCGCGCAGGCGATTCAGCGATTCTTCGATGTCGCGTAATTCCTGGGTGCGCGAACCCAGCTGAATGTCTGCGGCAAAGTCGCCCTGGGCCCAGGTGGATAAGGCCGGAGCCAGGTGTGTGAGGACGCGGGTGAGGCGCCGCTGCAGGGTGTCGATGATCAGCGCAATCAACAGAATCAGGCCAATCATCAGGCCGAGGATCAGCTGCACTTCGCCCTGGATGCGCCCGTGTTCGGCGCGCACCCGCGGCTCCAGCGCGGCGAGTGCCTGCTGTACGTGGTCGACCTGTACGCGGGTGCTACTGGCCAGCGCAGCACGCTGTTCGATCAGGCTGCGGGTGCGCTGCAGTTCGCCTGGGTAGCGCTTGAGTAGGCTGGCCAGGTCGCGCTTAAGAGCGATGCCATGGTCTTCGACTTGGCTGCTTTCGCTGCTGGCGTCTAGCCCCAGCATGTCGGCAAACGAGAGGCTGGACGACTGACGGGTCTCGGCCACGCCGAGCAGCGGCAAGGCGCTGAGCGCTTGTGCTTGTGCGTCCAGGGCCGCCAGCTCGCGCTCGACCTCGCTGACCAGTTCGCTGCGCCCACTGCGCACCAGTTTGTCGCGGGCATGGACCAGGCGCGTGAGGTGGCGGGCAGCACTAAGCAGCGGGCGGCGATAGTGGGCGGCGGCACTGGCTTCGCTGCTGTCGGCGTATTGCGCTAGCTGCTCAAGCGCGGCGTCGATTTCCCGCTCGGCCTGCAGCAACAGGCCTTGCGGGTCGGCGGAAAGCTTGCCTGCGGCCAGCAGCTGGTTGGCGCTGAACGCCTTGAGTTCGCTGAGGCTGGTGCGCAGGTTGGCTGCCAGCTGGGGTGGCAGTTCGGCGGTGGCCTGATCGAGGCTGTCCAGCGCTTGCAGGGCTGCGCGATGGCGCAGGGCGTCGCCGTTTTTCAGGTAGGTATTGATGTTCTGGGCGGCCTCGCCCTGAAATTGTTGCGAAAGGCTCAGGTAGCGCGCCATCAGCAAATACGGACGCTCCAGGGCGCGCTGCGACCACCAGAGCGTGGCCGCCAGCGCCACGCAGACGGTAACCAGCAGCAGGGTGTTGAGGTTGGTGAGGGATCTAAGGCGCATAAGGCTCGACCGATAGCGAACGGTTTTGGCCGCCGACGCATGCGTCAGAGCGGCTGCTAAGCCTCAGAATTTATTGCTTTTTCGTGACGCTAATATGACGACGCCAACCGCGTCACGGTTTTCTGTGGGACGGTCGGCGTGATGTTCAGGTGCTTCAGGGAGAGCTGATTCAGTCAGCGTGGTAGATCGCCACCTGATTGCGCCCGCCGTGCTTGGCGACATACAGCGCCTCATCAGCCTGTTGCGAGAGCAGTTTGCCGTCCAAGTTTGGGCTCAGTTGGGCGATGCCGCCGCTGAAGGTGCAGGACAGGTCGTGGGGTTGCGCCGAGAACTGAATTTCGGCGAAGCGCTGGCGGATTTCATCGAGCACCCGGCGGGCAGATTCGGCGTCTGTACCGGGCATGACCACGGCAAATTCTTCGCCGCCGTAGCGGCCGATGTGGTCGCTCTTGCGCAGGCGCTGCTTGAGAAACAGCGCCAGGCTTTTGATCACCCGATCGCCCATGGGGTGGCCGTAGGTGTCGTTGACCTTCTTGAAAAAGTCGATGTCGATCATCGCAAAGCTCAGCGGCTGGCCGTCGCGTTCGGCACGAAAGCGTGCATCTTCGAGCAGTTGCAAGGTGTGGGTGTGGTTGTACAGGCCGGTCAGGCTGTCGCGCACCATGCGTGCCTTGAGGTTGCGCGCACGGGCGGCGCGGTTGCGCACGGTGGCAATCAGGTGGCGTGGCTTGATCGGTTTGGTGAGGAAGTCGTCACCGCCTTCGCTCATGGCGTCGAGTTGCTTGTCGAGGTCGTCTTCGGCTGACAGGTAGATGATCGGCACGCTGACATAACGGTCGTTGTGACGAATCACCTGGGCCAGCTCCGGGCCGTTGCACTCGGGCATATACATGTCGAGGATGACCAGGTCCGGCTGAAAGTCGGCCAGGTGGCTCATCGCCTGGATTGGCTCGATCAGCGTGCGGGTGACGATCCCGGCGCTGTTGAGTACGCGCTCGGTGTGCGTGGCCTGAGCCCGCGAGTCGTCGATGATCAGCACCTTGTAAGGCTCGTACTGCGCAACGTTGGTCAGCACCTCAATGCGTTCGAACAGGTTCGAGGCATCCAGGCTGCCGGTGAAAAATTCCTGACCGCCGGCGCGCACGGCCGCCAGGCGGGTCATGGTGTCGGTGTCTGTGGTGCTGAAGAACAGCAGCGGGATCTTGTGCTCCAGGCCTTCTTGCACGCTCTGCGCCAGTTGCAGGCCGCAACCGGGGCCGGAAAAGTCGACTTCCATCAGGATCGCCGCCGGGTGGCGTTCGAGCATGGCGTGGCGAAAGGCGTTGGCGCTGTCCATGGCGATGGCGGTCATGCCGAAGAATTCCAGGCGCTGCACCAGTTGTTCGGCGCGCTCCATATGTTGCAAGGCCAGATAGACCGGCTTGCGCAACGGCGGCAGCACGGTTTGCTCAAAGCGGTCGCCGTGACGCAGGCCTGTGCGTGACAGGCGCTGCAGCAGCAGGTTGAGTTGGCTGATCAATTGGCTATTGAGGCGACCACGGTTGTCGGCGACCTGCTGCAGGCTGGCGTCGATTTCTTCCGCCAGCTGGCGGTGCTCGGCCTGGTCGAAGCGTTGGGCGTAGCGTTGCAGCAACTGTGTCGCTTCGCGCAACTCGGCCATGCCCGGTTCGCTCCATTCGCTGCGCTGCAAACGCTGCCAGACTTCCAGTACCTGACGGGCCTGATTGATTACGCGTTGGGCGAAGTGCTGCTTGAGGCGGTCGCTGCTGGGGTCTTCGTGCTCGATCATGGCGCGGATTCGATTGGGGCGGCATCTGCCGGGAAGTGATGGCTTATTGCTAGCAATGCTAACACCGCCATTGGTTTTTGCGAGCACCGTCGATCTCTTGGCGTCGGCCTTCTGTCTATGGGTTCACAGATATGCGCGGGGTAAACGGGCGTTAAGATTGCCGTTCTTCGCTGCGCACTCGGCTGCGCTTCACTTATAGTGCTAGCTAGTCGCGCAACCCTGCGAGGGGATTGTGGTCGAACGAGAGCAGCCGTGGACGGCCCTGCGGCAACGCCGGGTCAGGCCAGGCGGCTTCGCTACTTGAGTAAAAAAGGACAATGCCATGCTGGATTGGAAGAATCGAACTGCCGCTGCGCCTGCTGGTGCAAGCGGCTCAGCCGACAGTACCCCCAACAAGTCCTCGACCAACTGGGTTGTTCGGGCCGTGGGTGGCTTGCTCGGACTCTTATTACTGCTGGCGCTGATCGTCGGCTGGTATTGGAGTCAGGAACCTGCGCAGTTTTCCGTGCAGCAGCGCGCCGAAGCCGCCGCCCAGGCGCGCGGGCACAAGCTGGTGAATGGCTACACCACCGGCGAAACCCTCAGGCAAGTCGCCAGCACCCTGTTGAATAAGCCGGGTGGCTACCTGTCCAACGACCTCGCGCCGCCGGGTCTGTGGCTGGACAATATGCCGAGCTGGGAGTTTGGTGTGCTGGTGCAGGTGCGCGACATGTCGCGGGCGATGCGCAAGGATTTCACCCGTTCGCAGTCGCAATCCACCGAAGACCCGGACTTGGCCAAGGCCGAGCCACGCTTTCACTTCGACCACAAAAGCTGGGCGCTGCCTGCCTCGGAAGCCGAGTACGCTGAAGGCATCAAGTCGCTGGAACGCTACCTGGCCCGTCTATCTGATCCGAGCCGCTCCGGTTCGCAGTTCTACACCCGCGCGGACAACCTCAATAACTGGCTGGGTGATGCCGCGACACGTCTGGGTTCGCTGTCGCAGCGCCTCTCGGCCAGCGTTGGCCAGGTCCGCCTGAACACCAACGAAGTCGATCCGACACTGGCTGGCAGTGTCTCGCAAGAGAACTTTGTCGAAGGCGTGAACTACGAAACGCCATGGCTGCAGATCGACAACGTGTTCTACGAGGCCCGTGGTCAGGCTTGGGCGCTGGCGCATTTGCTGCGCGCCATTGAGGTGGATTTCGCCGATGTGCTGGCGAAGAAAAATGCCACCGTCAGCGTGCGTCAGATCATCCGTGAGCTGGAGGCTGCGCAGGAAACCCTGTGGAGCCCGATGATCCTCAACGGCAGCGGTTACGGCTTACTGGCCAACCACTCGCTGGTGATGGCCAACTATATTTCGCGGGCCAATGCCGGCCTGATCGATCTGCGCCAACTGCTGTCGCAGGGCTGATCAGTGGCCTGGACCGAGGCCGAGGTGGCGCACCGCGCTGCCTCGGACAGCGAGCGCGTCGCCTGGGTTGACGAGGATGACCAGCTGTTGGGCAGCGTGCTACGCAGCGAGCTGCGCCAGCGGCATTTGCGCGGTCGCGGCACCTATATCTTGCTGTTCAACAGCGCCGGCCTGCTCTGTGTACACCGGCGCACCCTGAGCAAGGCGCTGTATCCCGGTTACTGGGATGTGGCCGCCGGCGGCATGGTGCTGGAAGACGAAAGCTATGCCGAGTCCGCCGCGCGCGAGCTGGCGGAAGAGCTGGGCATCGGTGATGTAGAGTTGGTCGAGCACGCCCACTTTCGCTATGACGCAGCGGAAAGCCGCTTGTGGTGCATGGCTTACTCGGCGGTGTCCGATGCGCCGCTGGTATTGCAGCCGGAGGAAGTGCTGGAGGCGCGCTTTATCTCCATCGAACAGGCGCTGGCGGAGACCCGGCATCTGCCGTATTGCCCCGACTCGCTGGCGGCCTTGCAGCGTTATCTGGCGGCAATTGCGTAGGATGGGTTGAGCGAAGCGATACCGATGCTGCCTGATTGATGGGTATCGCAGGCTCAACCCATCCTACGGTCGTAACCAGTGGCTCTAAAGCCACGCCGTTTAAGGCTTTGTGCAAGATATCGGAACGTTTCGTTCGGCATCCTGCACAGCGTCGCCAATCCGCCGTGTAATGGCGCATTTTTACCCTTAGCAGCAGGGTTTTTTGCCGTTACACTGCGCCGCCTTCAGCCTTGGTCGTATAGCCAAGGCGCGCTGCCCCTGCCAGAGTGGGGCTTCGCGGTCGACGCCCTAACCGGTTTTCAGTCGGCCAGTCGCTATCCTGACCCCTTCGAGGACAAACCGGTGGTCAAGAAAGCTTCCTCATTTGCCGCCCTCAGCGGCCTGGTGTATTCCACCGACAGCGGCCGGCATTGCCCGGGCTGCAGTCAGCCTGTGGACGCCTGCACCTGCAAACAAACGCAGATCCCCGATGGTGATGGCATCGCCCGCGTGCGCCGCGAAACCAAGGGCCGTGGCGGCAAAACGGTGACCAGCATCAGCGGCGTGCCGCTGGCCGAAGAACCGCTGAAAGAACTGGTTGCCGCGCTGAAGAAGCGTTGCGGTTGCGGTGGCTCGCTCAAGGACGGGGTGATCGAGATCCAGGGCGATCACGTCGAGTTGCTGATTGCCGAGCTGATCAAGCGTGGCTTCAAAGCCAAAAAATCCGGCGGCTGATCCTGTCTTTTCTAAACTTGCTCGGCAGTTGCACTGTCAATTGCCGGGCTATGGTCATTTCCAGACTTTAATTTGTACGCGCCTTGGTCATGCCAGGGCCACTATCGCCAGTAAGGGAGACTTCAATGTCTGCACGACGCACACGCAAAGATGACGGCAGCCAGTGGACCGTAGCGGACAGCCGCAGCGTTTATGGCATTCGCCATTGGGGCGCGGGTTACTTCGCGATCAATGACAAGGGCCGTGTCGAAGTTCGCCCGAATGGCCCGCAGAGCACGCCAATCGATCTCTACGAGCAGCTCGATGAACTGCGCTCCAGCGGTTTGTCGCTGCCATTGTTGGTGCGCTTCCCCGACATTCTGCAAGACCGCGTGCGCCAGCTGACCGGGGCGTTTGACGCCAATATCGCGCGTCTCGAATACCAGAGCCAGTACACCGCGTTGTACCCGATCAAGGTTAACCAGCAGGAAGCGGTGGTGGAGAACATCATCGCCACGCAGAACGTCTCCATCGGCCTGGAAGCCGGCTCCAAGCCGGAGCTGATGGCCGTGCTGGCGCTGGCGCCGAAGGGCGGCACCATCGTCTGCAACGGTTACAAGGACCGTGAATTTATCAAGCTGGCGTTGATGGGGCAGAAGCTCGGCCACAACGTATTTATCGTCATTGAGAAAGAATCCGAAGTGCAGCTGGTGATCGAGGAGGCGGCCGAGCTCAAGGTCGCCCCGCAGATCGGCCTGCGCGTGCGCCTGTCCTCGCTGGCCTCAAGCAAGTGGGCCGATACCGGAGGTGAAAAGTCCAAGTTCGGCCTGTCGGCGGCGCAGCTGTTGTCGGTGGTTGAGCGCTTCCGCGCGGCGGGCTTGGATCAGGGCATTCGCCTGCTGCACTTCCACATGGGTTCGCAGATTGCCAACCTGGCCGACTACCAGCACGGTTTCAAGGAAGCCATCCGCTATTACGGCGAGCTGCGCGGCCTCGGCCTGCCGGTTGACCATATCGACGTCGGCGGTGGCTTGGGCGTGGATTACGACGGCACCCACTCGCGCAATGCCAGCTCAATCAACTACGACATGGATGACTACGCCGGTGTCGTGGTTGGCATGTTGAAGGAGTTCTGCGATGCGCAGGAGCTGCCGCATCCGCATATCTTCTCGGAAAGCGGCCGCTCGCTGACCGCGCACCACGCCATCCTGGTGGTGCAGGTCACTGACGTGGAAAAGCACAACGACGAGATCCCGAAAGTCGAGGACGTCACCAGCCTGCCGGAAACCGTTCGTTATCTGGTTGAGCTGCTTGGTCCGACCGATATCGAGATGGTTACCGAAACTTACTGGCGCGCTACGCACTACATGAGTGACGTGGCCAGCCAGTACGCCGACGGCAAACTCAGCCTGACCGAGAAAGCCCTGGCCGAGCAGTGCTACTTTGCCGTGTGCCGCCGCCTGCACAACTCCTTGAAGGCGCGTCAGCGTTCGCATCGTCAGGTGCTCGATGAACTGAATGACAAGCTGGCGGACAAGTACATCTGCAACTTCTCGGTGTTCCAGAGCCTGCCCGACACCTGGGCCATCGGCCAGGTGCTGCCGATTCTGCCGCTCAACCGTCTCGACGAGGAGCCGCTGCGCCGCGCCGTGCTGCAGGACCTGACCTGCGACTCCGACGGCAAGATCCGCCAGTACGTAGACGAGCAGAGCATCGAAACCAGCCTGCCGGTGCATGAAGTGCGTGAAGGTGAGGATTACCTGCTGGGGATCTTCCTGGTCGGCGCCTATCAGGAAATTCTCGGTGATATGCACAACCTGTTCGGTGATACCGACTCGGTGAACATTTACCAGAACCAGGACGGCAGCGTGTACCACGCCGGTATCGAGACCCACGACACCATCGAGGACATGTTGCGCTACGTGCACCTGTCACCGGAGGAGTTGATGACCCACTACCGCGACAAGGTCGCCAGCGCCAAGATCAGCCCGCGTGAGCGCACCCAGTTCCTCGACGCTTTGCGTCTTGGCCTGACCCGTTCGTCCTACCTGTCTTCTTGATCGGTTCTAGCAAGCGCTGATGTAACTGCAGCGGCCCCGCCTAGTGCGGGGCCGTTTGCGTTTAGGGCGTTAGGCACTGCGGGTTTGTCATGCCCCCGTGCGCTGCCGCAGATGTCAGGTGTGACTGCGACTCTGGAAAAGTAATCCAACATCACGTTGCTACCGATTTGCGTAGCAGCGCGATGTACGCAACTCCGTGATTTGGAGCGGCCCACCGAGGTGGTGCCGCTCTTTTTTTGCCTAAAAATCAGGGGCGCAGTAATCCCTGGCGCTACGAGCCAGCTTCACGCTTGAGCAGCGCGGCCTTGCGCGCCAGCCCCCAGCGGTAGCCACTCAGACTGCCGTTGCTGGCAATCACGCGGTGGCAGGGTATGAGCAGGCCCAGTGGGTTACTGGCGCAGGCGCGGGCTATGGCGCGCGGGTGGCTGTCGAGTTGGCTGGCCAGCTCGGCGTAGCTGCGTGTTTGCCCGGCAGGGATCTGCTGCAAGGCGCGCCATACCTGCTGCTGATAGGCCGTGCCGCGAATATCCAGCGGCAGCTGCGCCGCGCGCTGCGGTTCGCGGAGCTGCACCAGCACCTGGCTTAGGGCTTCAGCCAACGCGAGCTCATCTGCCTCTAGCTCGGCGGCGGAAAAGCGTTGCTGCAGTTCGCTCAGCAGCGCCGCCGGATCGTCGCCCAACAGCAGCGCGCAAATGCCCTTGCTGCTACTGGCCACTAGCAGCTGACCGAGCGGGCAGGGCGCGATGCTGTAGCGCAGCCGTTCGCCCGCGCCACGTTGGCGGCGCTGCGCCGGGCTCAAGGCTGCCGGTTGCTGATACAGCGCGCGGGTGCTGGGGTAACCGGCGTTCAGTGCGGCATCCAGCACGCTATTGGCGACGGGCAGCTGCTGCTCCAGGCGGGCGCGGCGTTGGGCGGCGCTCCAGGCTTTCGGCGTCAGCCCGGTGCGCGCCTTGAACGCCCGCGCCAGGTGCGAGGCGGACAAACCGATGCGTGCGGCCAATTGCGCGAGGGTGAGCGGCTGCTCACTGCTGTCGAGAAGCTTGCAGGCGGCGATGACCAGCGCATCCAGCTGCTCGGCCGGGCTCTGACCCTGCGGTGAGCAGCGTTTGCAGGGACGGAAACCGGCGGCCGCTGCGGCAGTGGCATCGGCATGGAAGCTGACGTTGTCACGCCTGGGCCGCCGCGCCGGGCAACTGGGCCGGCAGTAAATACCGGTGCTGCGCACGGCAAACACAAAACGCCCGTCCTGCGCGGCATCGCGTGCGCATACGGCTTGCCAGCAGAGGGCGGTGTCGAGCATGGGCGAGTCTCCTTGAGCTTGAGCTGATTGTCGGCTGTGGCTCACGGCCTGCCAATCCACTTGTGACTTTCAAAGCCGTGCGGCGCCCAATGGTTGTGTCCTTTGCTCGGCTGGCAGGTCCTGCGCAATCGACTTGTGGGTCGTCTGCTTGGCGATATTCGGCCAGCCAAGACCATGGCGATTTCGAGGCTTTGCGCTACATTTATTGCGCCGTGGAGCCGCACTGCGCTGATGAGGGTGGGCGCTTGGCACGGATTGACGTATAAGGGGCGGCAGAGCCGACTTGGGCAACACAGGACCCCTGATTAAAGCTGATGAAGACGCCAAAACGTATTGAGCCTCTGGTTGAGGCCGGGCTGGTCGATGAAGTGGTTCGCCCACTGATGAGCGGTAAAGAAGCCGCGGTGTATGTGGTGCGCTGTGGTGATGAGCTGCGCTGCGCCAAAGTCTACAAGGAAGCCAATAAACGCAGTTTTCGCCAGGCCGCCGAGTATCAGGAAGGCCGTAAGGTGCGTAACAGCCGTGATGCGCGGGCCATGGCCAAGGGCTCGAAGTATGGCCGCAAGGGCCAGGAAGATGCCTGGCAGAACGCCGAGGTCGCGGCCTTGTTCCGCCTGGCTAACGCGGGTGTGCGGGTGCCGAAGCCGTATGACTTCCTCGAAGGCGTGCTGCTGATGGAACTGGTCAATGATGGCGAGGGTGATGTCGCGCCGCGCCTCAATGATGTCGACCTGCACCCGGACGATGCCCGCGAGTTCCATGCCTTTATGATTCAGGAAGTGGTGAAGATGCTTTGCGCCGGTTTGGTGCATGGCGACCTTTCCGAGTTCAACGTGCTGCTCGGTCCCGAAGGCCCGGTGATTATCGACTTGCCGCAAGCTGTAGATGCCGCCGGCAATAACCATGCCTTCAAGATGCTTGAGCGCGATGTGCGCAACATGTCCGAGTACTTCGGCCAGTTCGCCCCGGAGCTGCGCTTTACCAAGTACGCCAAGGAAATGTGGGCGCTCTTCGAGGCCGGTGAACTGACACCGGAAAGCCCGCTGACCGGCGAGTTTGATGACCCGGAAGAAGATGCTGATATCGACGCGGTGATGCGCGAGATCAAGGCCGCACTGGCCGACGAAGAGCGCCGTCAGGCATTGCTTAATGCCGAAGACGCCCCCAAAGGCGAAGAGCCACCGCCACCCTGGGCGCAGTAAACACAAGCGCTGCTCGATATAAAAATGCCGTTCACTTCAGCAGTGAACGGCATTTTTTTGTGGTCGCGCTATTGTGGGAGCCGTGCCTAGAGGCGGGCAGCCTTGAAGGTGTCGCAACGGCCTACATTACCGCCGTCGAAGCCGGTCTTGAACCAGCGCACGCGTTGCTCGGACGTACCGTGGGTGAAAGAGTCCGGCACCACTTGGCCACGGGCCTGCTGCTGCAGGCGGTCATCACCAATGGCGTTGGCCGCGTTCAGCGCTTCCTCGATATCCCCGGGCTCCAGCCAGTCGTGTCGGCGTTGGCCGTGGTAGGCCCAGACGCCTGCCAGGCAGTCGGCCTGCAGCTCCTGGCGCACCAGCAGGCCGCCAGCACCTTCGACGCGCTCGCCGCGTTG
>JAWWDH010000074.1:0-11272 GCA_033720015.1 Pseudomonas sp. | reverse complement strand
CCCCTGACCTGACCACCTTCGGCAAGATCATCGGCGGCGGCATGCCAGTCGGCTGCTTCGGTGGCAAGCGCGAGATCATGCATTGCATCGCCCCGCTCGGTGCGGTTTACCAAGCGGGCACGCTGTCGGGTAACCCACTGGCCATGGCCGCCGGCCTGACCACCCTGCGCCTGATCAAGCGCCCGGGCTTCCACGCCGAGCTGAGCGACTACACCAGTCGCATGCTGCAAGGCCTGCAAGAGCGCGCCGATGCCGCCGGCATCCCGTTTGTCACCACCCAGGCGGGCGGCATGTTCGGCCTGTACTTCAGCGCGGCCGACGACATCGTCAGCTTCGAGGACGTGATGACCAGCGATGCCGAGCGCTTCAAGCGTTTCTTCCATTTGATGCTGGACGGCGGGGTGTACCTGGCACCCAGCGCCTTTGAGGCCGGTTTCACCTCGATTGCCCATGGCGATGCCGAGCTGAAAATCACCCTGGACGCTGCCGAGCGCGCCTTCGCCGAGCTGAAGAAGGCCTGATGCAACTCAGCACCGCGTTGTCTGACGGCGTATTGGCGCTGGCCTGCCTAGCCTGCGCGATCGCCGTCGGCAAAGCGCGCCAACACTACGGTGAGGGCGACCAGCCGGCGCTGTTCTGCGCCCTGCTGGGTTTTTTCCTGCCCGCCGCAGCGGCTGTCGCCGGGGCTATACGCTTTGCCATCGACCCCGGCGCAGAGGCTGCGCATTTGTGGCTGAGCCAGGCCAGCAGCTTTCTCGGCCTGCCGCTACTCGGCGCAGCCGCGTTAGCCCTCGGCCGCGGCTGGCAATGGAGCCGCGCTAACTGGGGCCGTATCCTGCTGGGGCTGTGCGCCTTCTTCGAGCTGTTCCGACAGATGAACCAGCTGGAGGATTATCGCCTGCTGCTTAACCTGACGACATTGCTGTTGATTGCCTACGCCGGGGTGCTGCAATGGCCCAAACGTGCCCCGCTGGTTGCTGCATTCGCCGTAGCCGGGCTGTTTTTGCTGGCCGGCGTGACCGTTGGCAGCCAAGGTTTTCTCGGCCCGCTGCGCCGCGTTGATCTGTTCCACGCCCTGCTGACGCTGGCTTATCCGCTACTGGCCTGGCTGCTGCTGAGCCTGCCGAGCCGTGTTAAATCCGCCAGTACGGAAGAAAACCCGGTAAAGACTTTGTAAGTACGCCACTGCTTATTTCATAATGTGACGGCCACCGCGTTCCGCTGGCCAGGCACATCGCCTGTTTTGTATCCCGAGGTAAATGGATTTTCATGAAACGCACCGGCCGCACCCTGTCCCTGGGCTGCCTGTTGCTCCTGCTGCCACTGCTTGCTTCGGCAAGCGGCAACTCTTTACTGATCCCTGCGCTTGGCAGCTGCTCACTCAATACTGCCGCCGAAGAACTGCCTGCCGCCCTCGACGCCTGCCAGCAAGCCGCCCTCAAGGGTGATGTGCAGGCACAGTTTGAGCTGGGCGAGTTCTACTACGATGGCAAGCGCGTCGAGCGCGACCTCAGCCAGGCGCTGCAATGGTTTGAGCAGGCCTCGCTGCAAGGCCACGCACAGTCGCAGTACCACCTGGGCATGATGTTTTTCCGCGGTGAAGGCGTACCGGCGAATGCCGTACAGGCTTATATCGTGCTGAAAATGGCGGCGGTCAATGGCTCGGATGAGGCCATGGACAGTGCCGACGTGATCGCCGCACAAATGCCCCGCGCCGAACTGGAAATCGCCAGCCAGGTGCTCGGGCAGATTTTCCGCAACTACCTGCTGGAGTTGCAGAACAGCGACACCCTGACCTCGCCGTTCGCCCCGCTGCCGTAGGCACAAAACCCATCCTACGGCGCTCAAATTCCGCTTATTTATCCGGCATCGGCATGGGGAACGGCATGATATTGCCGCCGCCCTTGGCCTCGCTGATCTTCGGCGTACCGAGGCGCTCGACCTCGTCAATGCGGACGATCGCATTCATCGGGATAAAGCTGCGCACCACACCGTCGAACTGCGCCTTGAGCTTTTCTTCGCTGGGGTCGACGACCACCTGGGTGCGCTCACCGAAGACGAACTCCTCCACTTCCAGAAAGCCCCACAGATCACTTTGAAAGATCTGCTTGGCGTACATCTCATACACCTGACCCTGGTTGAGAAAAATCACCTTGTAGATGGGTTCGCGCTTGCTCATGGTTATGCAGTCCGCACCGACTGGTTGCTTGAAAGGGCGCGGATCATAGCATAGCCGCTAAGCAGCCAACGCTAGGAACCCAAGGCATGCGCCTCTATAATGCGCGGTTCGTCGAATCAGCCTTTTTGAGTGCGCATGACCAAGAAGCTCTATATCGAAACCCACGGTTGCCAGATGAACGAGTACGACAGCTCGCGCATGGTCGACCTGCTGGGCGAACATCAAGCCCTGGAAATCACCAACAAAGCGGACGATGCCGACATCATCCTGCTCAACACTTGCTCAATCCGGGAAAGAGCTCAAGATAAAGTGTTCTCGCAACTCGGCCGTTGGCGCGAGCTGAAGCTGGAAAACCCGGAACTGGTGATCGGCGTCGGCGGCTGCGTCGCCAGCCAGGAAGGCGCCGCGATACTTGGCCGCGCGCCCTATGTCGACGTGGTATTCGGCCCGCAGACCCTGCACCGCCTGCCGGAAATGATCGACGCCGCGCGCACCACCAAGATCGCCCAGGTGGACATCAGCTTCCCGGAAATCGAAAAATTCGACCGCCTGCCCGAGCCGCGTGTCGACGGCCCCAGCGCCTATGTGTCGGTGATGGAAGGTTGCAGCAAGTACTGCACCTTCTGCGTGGTGCCCTACACCCGCGGTGAAGAAGTCAGCCGGCCAATGGCCGATGTGCTCAGTGAGATCATCCACCTGGCTGAACACGGCGTGCGTGAAGTCACCCTGCTCGGGCAGAACGTCAACGGCTATCGCGGCGAGACGAGCAACGGCCAGATCGCCGACTTCGCCGAGCTGCTGTATGCCGTGGCCGCCATCGACGGCATCGACCGCATTCGCTACACCACCAGCCACCCGCTGGAGTTCTCTGACGCGCTGATCCAGGCCCACGCCGATATTCCAGAGCTGGTGAAATACCTGCACCTGCCGGTGCAGTCGGGTTCCGACCGCATTCTCGCGGCGATGAAGCGCAACCACACGGCCCTGGAATACAAGTCGCGCATCCGCAAACTGCGCGCCGCCGTGCCGGACATTCTGATCAGTTCGGACTTTATCATCGGCTTCCCCGGTGAAACCGAGAAGGACTTCGAGCAGACCATGAAGCTGGTCGAGGATGTTGGTTTCGACTTCTGCTACTCCTTCATTTACAGCTCGCGTCCCGGCACGCCGGCCGCCGACCTGCCCGACGACACCCCGCTGGAGCTAAAAAAGCAGCGCCTGGCCCTGCTCCAGCACCGCATCACCCAGCAGGGCGCCGAAAACAGCCGGCGCATGGCCGGCACCGTGCAGCGCATCCTGGTCACCGATTACTCAAAGAAAGACCCAGGCATGCTCCAGGGCCGTACCGAGAGCAATCGTGTGGTCAACTTCCGCACTGACAACCCGCGTTTGATTGGCCAGTTTGTCGATGTGCATATCGACCAAGCCATGCCCAACTCGCTGCGCGGCACTTTGCTGAGCGAAAGCGCCTGCAACTAAAGCCTTAGCGGCCCGAGCTTCCCCCTCGCGGCCGCTAGCGCTATTCTCCGTTTCACTACCCCAGCCGACTGGCGGCCATCAAACGACCTTGAACACACCTATAGAACCACTTCGTTTTATCCTTGAACCCTTCGAGGCCCGCCGCTTCGCTAACCTGTGCGGCCAATTTGATGAGCACCTGCGCCTGATCGAGGCGCGCCTGGGCATCGAACTGCGCAACCGCGGCAACCAGTTTGAGCTGATCGGCAGCGCCGGCCAGACCAGCGCTGCCGAGCAGCTGCTGCGCCGCCTTTACCGCGAAGCCGAAAACACCGAGCTGTCGCCCGATCTGGTGCACCTGTTTCTGCAGGAGTCGGGCATCGAAGAACTGAGCAACCCGGTGGTCGAAGCCAGCGTTGCCCTGCGTACGCGCAAAGGCATGATTCGCCCACGCGGGGCCAATCAGCAGCGCTACGTCAAAGCCATCCTCGACCACGACATCAACTTCGGCATTGGCCCGGCCGGTACGGGTAAAACCTACCTGGCCGTGGCCTGCGCGGTCGATGCTCTGGAGCGTGAGCAGATTCGTCGCATCCTGCTGGTACGCCCAGCGGTCGAAGCCGGTGAGAAGCTTGGCTTCCTGCCCGGCGACCTGTCGCAGAAAATCGACCCCTACCTGCGCCCACTGTACGACGCCCTGTATGAAATGCTCGGCGTCGAGCAGGTGGCCAAGTTGATCGAGAAACAGGTGATCGAAGTCGCGCCACTGGCGTACATGCGCGGCCGCACGCTGAGCAACAGCTTTATCATCCTCGACGAAAGCCAGAACACCACGCTTGAACAGATGAAGATGTTCCTCACCCGCATCGGCTTCGGCTCCACAGCGGTGATCACCGGCGACATCACACAGGTCGACCTGCCGCGCGGCACCAAGAGCGGCCTGACCCACGTGATCGACGTGCTGCACGATGTACCGGGCATCAGCTTTACCCACTTCAAGCCCAAAGATGTGGTGCGCCACCCGTTAGTGCAACGCATCGTTGAAGCCTACGAGCGCTACGAGAACCGCATTCACGGCAAGCTCGATGATCCGCTGGACAATGGCGATGCTTGAGCTTGATCTACAGCTTGCCAGCGACGCAGCCAAGCTGCCGAGCGAGGCGCAGTTCCGTGCCTGGTGCGCGCTTGCCCTACGCCAGCGTACGGCCGACTCCGAGCTGACCATCCGCCTGGTTGATGAGGCCGAAGGCCGCGAACTCAACCACACCTGGCGGCACAAGGATTACGCCACCAACGTATTGTCCTTCCCAGCCGATGTGCCAGACGAGTTTCTCGATATCCCGCTGCTCGGTGACCTGGTCATCTGCGTGCCGGTGGTCGAGCGTGAAGCGGTCGAACAAGGCAAAGACCTGGAAGCCCACTGGGCACACCTGGTGATCCACGGCTGCCTGCATCTGCTCGGCTACGACCACATCCTTGACGCGGAAGCCGAAGAGATGGAAGCGCTGGAACGCGAATTGCTGGCTGAACTGGGTCACCCTGACCCTTACGCCGATGAAGATGATTCCCCACACACAACACAGAAGGTTCCTGAGTAACCACCATGAGCGAAGACCGATCGAGCAACGAGCAGACATCCTGGTTTAACCGACTGACCCAGGCGTTTGCTCATGAGCCGAAAAACCGCAAGGAACTGCTCGAAGTACTGCGCGAAGCGCATCAGAACAAGCTGCTCGACAGCGAAGCGCTGGCCATTGTCGAAGGCGCCATTCAGGTCGCCGACCTGCAGGTGCGCGACATTATGGTGCCGCGCTCGCAGATGATGAGCATCAAGGCCAACCAGTCGCCCAAAGAGTTTCTGCCGGCGATCATCGAAGCCGCGCACTCGCGCTACCCGGTGGTCGGCGAAAGCCTCGACGATGTCATCGGCATCCTCCTGGCCAAGGATCTACTGCCGCTGATCCTGCAAGGCGATCAGCCCAACTTCAACATCAAGGACCTGCTGCGCCCGGCCACCTTCGTGCCCGAGTCCAAGCGCCTGAATGTGCTGCTGCGCGAGTTCCGCGCCAACCATAACCACATGGCCGTGGTCATCGACGAATACGGCGGCGCTGCCGGCCTGGTGACCATTGAGGACGTGCTTGAACAAATCGTCGGCGACATTGAAGACGAGCACGACGTTGAGGAAGACAGCTACGTCAAACCCCTGCCTAGCGGCGACTTCCTGGTCAAAGCACTGACGCCGATCGACAGCTTCAATGAAGCCTTCGATACCGAGTTCTCCGATGACGAATTCGACACCGTTGGTGGCTTGGTGATGAGCGCCTTTGGTCATCTGCCCAAGCGCAATGAGGTCACTGAAATCGGCGGCTTCCGTTTCCGCATACTGAATGCCGACAGCCGGCGGATTCACCTGCTGCGTCTGACCCCGATCAATAACTGATCGACGTACACGGCCACCCTAATCGGTGGCCGTTGTGCATAGCCGGCCCAGAAGCCAGACGACTTTCCCCGCCCCATCTTCCGTTTTACCCTTGCGCCACCTCAATCCAAGGACCTGCATGCAATGCACTGGATAACCCGACCTGGCTGGCCCGGCAACCTGATCGCCCTGCTTGCGGGTGCCATCACCACACTCGCGCTGGCACCCTACGACCTCTGGCCGCTGGCCATCCTCTCCATCGCCCTGTTCTACCTGGGCCTGCGTGACCTGACGCCTCGGCAAGCCACGCTGCGCGGCTGGAGTTACGGCTTCGGCCTGTTCGCCGCCGGCACCAGCTGGGTGTATGTGAGCATCCACGATTACGGCGCAGCCTCGCCGCCACTGGCGGCGTTTCTCACCCTGCTGTTTGTCGGCGGCCTCGGCCTGCTGTTCGCCCTTAGCGCCTGGGTCTGGACACGCTGGCTACGCCGGGTGGAAGCGCCGCTGGCCGACGCCCTGGCCTTTGCCGCCCTGTGGCTGGCGCAGGAAGCTTTCCGCAGCTGGTTCCTCACCGGCTTCCCCTGGCTGTATGCCGGTTACAGCCAGCTGGACGGCCCACTGGCCGGGCTCGCGCCGGTCGGCGGGGTATGGTTGATTTCCTTTGCTCTGGCGCTGAGCGCCGCGCTGCTGGTGAACCTGGCGCAACTGCGCGTGCGCAAGGTATTCCTCGCCATCGGCATTGTCCTGCTCTGCGCGCCCTGGATCGCCGGTATCGCCCTCAAGGGCCACGCCTGGACCCAGCCCGTGGGTGAGCCGCTCAGCGTGGCGGCCATGCAAGGCAATATCGAACAGAACATGAAGTGGGACCCCGAACAGCTCAATGCTCAGCTGGCGCTGTACCGCGACATGACTTTTAGCGCCAAGCCGACCGACCTGATCGTCTGGCCAGAAACCGCGGTGCCGGTGCTCAAGGATCGCGCGCAAGGCTATCTGGGGGTGATCAATCGTTTCGCCACGGAGCGCAATGCCGCGCTGATTACCGGCGTGCCGATTCGCCAGAGCAACGAACACGGCGAGCAGCGCTACTACAACGGTATCAGCGTGGTCGGCCAGGGCAGCGGCGACTACCTCAAGCAGAAGCTGGTGCCCTTCGGTGAATACGTACCGCTGCAGGACGTACTGCGCGGTCTGATCGCCTTCTTCGACCTGCCAATGTCGGACTTCGCCCGCGGCTCGTCGGAGCAAAGCCTGTTGCAGGCCAAGGGCCATGCGATTGCCGCGTTTATCTGCTACGAGGTGGTCTACCCCGAGTTTTCCGCCGACCTGGCCGCGCAGAGCGAACTGTTGCTGACCATCAGCAACGACACCTGGTTCGGCCGCTCCATCGGCCCCCTGCAACACCTGCAGATGGCGCAGATGCGCGCCCTGGAAGCCGGCCGCTGGATGATCCGCGCAACCAACAATGGCGTCACCGCGCTGATTAACCCTTATGGCCAGATCACCGAGCAAATACCGCAGTTCGAACAAGCGGTGCTGTATGGCCAGGTGCAACCGATGCAACAACTGACGCCCTACCTGTACTGGCGCGGCTGGCCGATGCTGATCGTTTGCTTGGTGTTGTTTGGCTGGGCGCTATTGGCCAGCCGGATGGCCAAGACGTTTTAACGCCCGAAAGAAGACAACAATTCGTAGGGTGGGTTAGGCGCGCATGACGACGGGACTATCTAACACTGAATAGCCCGTAGCGCTGTAACCCACCATCCGCGAGAAGTACCGATTGACCGATGGGTATCGCGTTGCTCAACCCATCCTACAAAACAGCCGCGCTGGCAATTAACGCCCAAAGAATCGGTAGAACTCGCGCAGCTCAGCCTGCGCGTCGCCGATGCTAATCGGCGTAAAGCGCAGTGCGTGGTGCGCCGGGCACTGCGCCAGGCGGCCCTGGTCGAGCGGATGCAGCCAGCCCAGCAGCGGGTAACCGCCCATGGTCTGGTGATCGGCCTGGAGAATGATTGGCTGGCCATCCGGCGGCACCTGGATCGCCCCACGGCTAACGCCCAAGGACCACTGGCGCTCAGGCGGCTGCACAGCCTCGCCGACTAGCCGCGCGCCCATGCGGTCGGAATGCGGGCTGAGCTTCCAGGTCTGGGCAAAAAAGCCCTGCAACTGGTCCTCCTCGAAACTCGCCGCATCACCGCCGGTGATCACCCGCAGCAGCGGCGTGCAGCTGTAATCCGCCACATAAGGCCAAGGCACACTGGCTGAGCGGCTGAAACTGGCTGCCCGGCAGGCTAATAGATCCCCCGCCTGCAACGCCTGCCCCATGCCTTCGCGCAACTGCACACTGACGCTGCCCAACACCGGCGCAGCAATAAAGCCGCCGGCCACCGCCAAGTAAGCGCGTTGACCGCTGCGGGCAAAGCCCAGACGCAGCGATTGGCCCTTATGCAGCAGCAAACGTGTCCACAGTGACTGCGGCTGATCATCCACACTCAGTGGCATCTGCGCGCCACACACCGCCACCCAGGTGTCGACCTCAGCCTGAAACTCGACATCGCCCAAGGCGACTTCCAGCAGCGGCGTGCCCCTGGGGTTGCCCAACAAGTGGTTGGCCCAAGCGGCAGCATGTCCATCGAGCGGCCCGGCTGGGGATACGCCGAGGTGCTGCCAGCCCAGCCGGCCGCCATCCTGCAACAGGCTCTGCGGCCCAGGCTTGAGCACCCGCAAGCCGCTCATAACCGGCCACCTTCGTGGACAAAATCGCGCTCGGCAATCGAACGAAAACGCACACGATCGCCCAGCGCCAGCGGACACGGCGGGGTTTGCGTCACATCGAACAATGACCAGGGGCAACTACCGATCAGGTGCCAGCCGCCAGGCGAGCTGTGCGGGTAAATCGCCGTCTGCCGCTCGGCAATCGCCAGGCTGCCGGCCGGCACGACGGTGCGCGGGGTCGCGCGGCGCGGCAAGGCCAGACGTGCGTCCAGCTCAGCGAGGTAGGCAAAGCCCGGGGCAAAACCAATTGCGCCGACCCGGTACTCAACCGCCGTATGCAGCTCGATCACCTGAGCAATGCTCAGCTGGCACAGCCGGGCAACTTCGCCAAGGTCTTCGCCGCCATACCAGATGGGCAGTTCATGCAGCCGGCCGGTTTGCGCCACATCAGGTTCTACCAGCCAGCGCTCCAGTATGGGCTTGAGCCGCTCAGCCAACTGCAGGTGGTCGGTGCGCAGCAGGTCATAGTGCAGCAGCAGACTGGTCCAGCCCGGCACCAGATCAGTCAGCACGTCACCCAGTTCATTGCGCACTCGCTCGGCCAGCAGGGCAATACGCGGCGGCAACTGCGCATCGGGCTGGTCGGCCAGCACCAGCAGCAGGGCTTCGGCACCGGCCGGTTCAAAGCGAATCATAGGGTGTCCAGGGCGGCTCGCAAACGCCGCAAAACGGCCAGGGAGTCGGCGTTGTCGCCATGCACGCAGAGGCTGTCGGCGCGCAACTGCAGCGGTTTGCCATCGATATCAGCAAACGCCTCGCCCTGAGCAATCGCCAGCGCCTGCTGCAGAATCCGCTGCGGGTCATGGTGCACCGCACCGCTCAAGCGCCGTGGTGCCAGCTGCCCATCGGCCAGGTAGGCACGGTCGGCTAAGGCTTCGAACATCAGCGGCACATCGGCTTCATCGGCCAGGAGCAACTCACGACTGTTATCGGCCAGCGCCAGCACCATCAGCGGCAAACCTTTGCGGTAACTGGCGCATGCGTCGAGTACCGCACTGAACAGGGCATCGTCACGCACCAGGTCGTTGTACAGCGCGCCATGGGGTTTGACGTAGGCGACCTGAGTGCCCACCGCGCGGCAGAAGGCATCCAGCGCACCAAGCTGATACAGCACCAGCGCCGTCACCTCCTCAGGCGAGCAGGCCATGTGCCGGCGGCCGAAACCTTGTAAGTCCGGGTAAGCGGGGTGCGCGCCGATGCTCACGCCATGCTGCACCGCCAGGGCGACGGTACGCTGCATGGTCAAGGGGTCGGAGGCGTGGAAGCCACAGGCCAGGTTCGCTTGGTCAACCAGCGGCATGGCATGGGCATCATCACCCATACGCCAGACGCCGAAGCTTTCACCCATGTCGCAGTTCAGCAGGATCGTTTTCATAAGCACAAGCTTAGTGCTGCAACTCCGTGGCGGGAAGCCTGCGCACGGCGCAGTGTCGCGTGCGCTTAATACACGTCGCGACGATAACGCCCCGTTTCGCGTAGCGCAGTCAGCCCTGCCTCACCCAGTAATTCGTGCAGCACCGCCTCCACACCGCCAGCCATGCCCGCCAGGCTGCCGCACACATAGATCGCCGCGCCCCGCGCCAGCCATTCGTGCAGTTGCTCGGCAGACTCACGCAGGCGGTCTTGCACATAAATTTTGCGGGCCTGATCGCGAGAAAACACGGCATCCAGGCGCGCCAGATCGCCGCTGGCCAGCCAGCCTTGCAGCTCACGTTGGCAATAGAAGTCATGCGCCGCATTGCGCTCGCCGAACAGCAGCCAGTTATCCGTATAGCCGGCGACGATGCGCGCCTTGAGCAGGCTGCGCAGTCCGGCCAAACCGCTGCCATTGCCGATCAGAATCAGCGGACGATCATCATCCGGCACATGGAAGCTACTGTTGCGCCGCACCCGCGCCAGCAACTGGCCGTGCAGCGCCGCGCCTTCGCTCAACCAGCCAGAGCCGAGCCCCAGCGAACCGTCGGCATGCCGCTCCTGGCGCACGATCAGCTCCAGCTCACCGTCACTGGGCAGCGAGGCGATCGAGTACTCGCGCGCGGCCAGCGGCAGCAGTGCATCCAACACGGCTTGCGCATGCAGACCAACCAGGTGAGTGGACTGCTCAGGTAACTGCTTGCCCGCCAAGGCCTGCTGCAGCGATTGCGACAAGCCGTTCAGCTGAACGGCCTGATTGCCCTCCAGCCCGTGCGCCTGCAGCCAAGCCTGCACCCGCGCATCGGTGTGCCGGGGCAGCACTTCGAGAATATCGCCAGCGACCCACTCAACAGGCCGCTCCGCCCGCAGCCCGAGCCAATACGTCGGCGCCCCCTGGCTGCCCGAGTTGAGCAACTCACGGCGGTGCAAGGTCCACAAGCCATAGGCTGTTTCGCGATCATGCAGCGGTTTGGCGCCGGTCAGCTCGCCGAGCTGGCGCTGCCAGCTGGCCAGCGCCGTGGCAT
>JAWWDH010000073.1:0-11312 GCA_033720015.1 Pseudomonas sp. | reverse complement strand
GGTGAGGGCAGCGATGTACTGAGCAGCGCTAATGTCGAATTCCTGCGATTGGTGCAGGGTTGCCCTGGTGCTTAGCGCTTGTTGTCGATGGCTGGAAAGCGCGGGTGACAAAACAGGCTCCGCACGCAACTGAATCCTGGCTGCTCAGCAGCCAGGCCAAGGTTGCTTAGTTGCGGCGCTGACGGTCTTCGGCGTAGCGGCGCAGTACCCACTGGCCGGCCGGGTGGGCATGCAGTTCATCGAGAAAGGTTTGGGTTTTGCCGTCATAGCCGGCGACACCTTCCCAGGGTGTACCCGCAGGCGTGAACAGCGGGGCGAAGAGGGCCGCGGCACTAATGTCGGCCAGGGTCAGCTGATCACCGACCAGGTAACGCGATGGATCGCCGTGGATGCGCGATTCGATCAGCGCCAAGCCCTCAAGCAATTCGGCCTGGGATTTGGCAACCCGTTGCGGGGTCACGCCATAGAGTTTCTGTACGCCATTGATCAGTACCGGCTTCATCAGGTCGCGCAGGCCCAGCATGGGGCGGTAGACCTTGAGCATGGCGTGCATCACCGAATCCCACTGCTTAATCTGGCCATACAGCCAGCGGCGCACGTGCACGCCGAGGCGGTCGAACTGTTCCTCCAGTTCCAGCACCTCGGCCCGTTGCGCGGCAACTTCAGGCAGCAGCGGCTTTTCTGGGTAGTTTTGTTCCAGGTACAGGGTGATCTGGGTGGAGTCGCCGATGATGCGTTCGCCATCCTTGAGGATCGGCAGAGTGACGATGCCGGCCAGGCGCTTACTCTTCAGCCGATGCAGGCCTGGGAACAGGTTGTCGACCTGAAACTCGAGGCCTTTGTGATCCAGGTGCCAGCGAGTTTTCTCGCAGTAGTGGGAAATCGGGAACTGATAAAGCGTACGCATGCGGAGTCCTCGGCAATGATGCAGCGAGTGTACGGGCTGCAGGCTTGACTACCCAGTCGCGCGGCGCTGACCAGGTTTTGCCGGTAAGCCGCGCCCCAGGCCCGCGCGGGCGTGGGGCGTATGCACTTAAGGCGTCTGTTGCAGCTGGGCTTTATTGCCGGGGGCGCTGGCCAGTAAATGCTCTGGTAAGTCGAGCAGGTCATCGTCGAAGGTTTCCAGTGGCGGCGGGCGTCGCTCGAAGCGCGAGCCGAGCACCAGCAAACAGGGCGTCAGCAGTAGTGTGAGTACCGTGGCGAAGCTCAGGCCGCCGGCGATGGCGCTGGACAGCTGCGTCCACCACTGCGTTGACGGCGCGCCAAGGCCCAGGCTTGGAGTCAGCAAATCGACGTTGACCCCAATCACCATTGGGATCAGCCCCAGCACTGTGGTCACTGCGGTGAGCAGCACCGGGCGCAGGCGCAGGCAGCCGGTTTCCAGCGCCGCAGCGCGCGGCTCCAGGCCTTGGCGGCGCAGCTGGTTATAGGTGTCGATCAGAATGATGTTGTTGTTCACCACAATCCCGGCCAGGGCGATCAAACCCATGCCGACCATGACGATGCCGAACGACTGAGCATTGACCAGCAAGCCCATCAATACGCCAGCGGTCGACAAAACGATGGCCGAGAGCACCAGCAGCGCTTGATAGATGCTGTTGAACTGGGTCACCAGAATGATAAACATCAGGAAAATCGCCACCAAAAAAGCGGTGCCGAGGAAGCTCGCCGCCTGCTCTTGGTCCGCCCCTTCGCCGGCCACCTTCAGCTGCACATCTGCAGGCGGCGTACCCATGGCTTTTTCCAGCGCGCTCTGGCGTTCCGCCAGTTGTGCGCCTTCGGCCAGGTCCGCTTGCAGGGTGATGGTGCGGTTGCCGTCGACTCGGCGCAGGGTGCCGACTTTGGGCGCTTGCTCAAGCGAGACGAAGTTGCTCAGCGGGATCTGCCCGGCCGGCGTGTTCAGCGTCAGGCGGCCAAGCTGGTCGAGGGAGCGCCAGTTGGCGGGCAGACGCACGCGGATATCGACTTCATCGGTGGCGTCTTCCGGGCGATAGGTGGCCAGCTTGAGGCCGTTGGTGACCATCTGCACGGCATTGCCCACGCTCAGCACGTCCGCGCCGAAGCGGGCGGCAGCTTCGCGGTCGACCTTGATGCGCCACTCGATGCCCGGCAGCGCGCGGTCATCCTCAATATCTTTAAAGCCGCCAATGCGCTGCATGGTAGAGCGTAATTCGTCGACATAACGGTCGGCTTGTTGAAAGTCATGGGGGCTGATTTGCAGCTTGAGCGGCTTGCCGCTGCTCGGGCCGTCCTCCTGCTTGCGAAATTCCAGGACTATGCCGGGGATGTCCGCTGTGCGAGCGTGCATGTCCTCAAGGATGTTGCTGGCCGGGCGTCGCTCATGCCATTCAGTGAACTGGAACTGCAGGGTGCCGATGACATCTGCTCCCAGTTGCCCGCCCGGCTGCGCCAGCGAGCGGGCATACAGGGCTTTCACTTCGCTCATGCCGAGCAGGCGTTTTTCCACACGCTGTAGCAGGCGGTCTTTTTCCTCTACCGACAGGTCGCCGCGTGCGCGCAGCCAGATCTGTGCGCTTTCCGGTTCGACTTCAGGAAAGAAATCCACGCCATGGTTGAACCGGCCGTACGCGGTGTAGATCAAGGCAACCAGCGCCAGAATGCCCAGCAAGGTCAGGCCCGGGCGTTTTAGCAAGGCCCCAAGCAGCCGGCGATAACCCACTGCACCACGGCCTGCCTGCGTTGGTTTGGGCAGCGGTTGGCCGCCGGTGACTGCGCCGAGCACCGGTAAAAACACCAGTGCCATGGCCAGCGAGGCGAGCAGGCAGACGATCACCGTGGCCGGCAGGTATTTCATAAACTGGCCAACCACTCCTGGCCAGAACAGCAACGGCAGAAACACCGCCAGAGTGGTAGCGGTAGAGGCGATTACCGGCCAGGCCATCCGGGTGGAAGCATTGGCCCAAGCCTGCCGTGGGGTTTGTCCCTGGTGCAGATAACGGTCGGCTAGCTCGGAGACCACAATGGCACCATCCACGAGCATCCCGGCAACCAGAATCAGGCTGAACAGTACGACAATATTAAGGGTGAAACCGAGCATCCAGATCATCAGGATGCCGGTGAGAAAGGCGCCGGGAATCGTTAGGCCAACCAGCAATGCCGAGCGCATGCCCATGCTCGCCACCACCAGAATCAACACCAGCACGATGGCGGTCATGACATTGTTGAGCAGGTCGCCGAGCAGGCTCTTGACCTGCTGCGACTGATCCATGATGTAGCTGATCTGCAGGCCTTCGGGCAGCAGCGGCTGGGCCTCGACCATCAGCGCCTTGATCTGCTCGGTGGTGGCAATGATGTTGGCCCCGCTGCGCTTGGAAACCTCCAGCACCACCGCCGGTTGACCGTTGATCCGGGCAAAACCGGTGGGGTCTTTGAAGGTGCGGTGGATGGTGGCGACATCGCCGAAGGTCACCACGCTGTTACCCACCACCTTGATTGGCATGGACAGCACGTCTTCGAGGTCTTCAATCACCCCGGGCACCTTCAAGCTCATGCGGCCCGCGCCGGTGTCCAGGCTGCCGGCGGCGACCAGGCGGTTGTTGCGGCTGACCAGGGTGAACAGCTCGTTGTAGTCGATGCCGTAGCTGTCGAGTACTTGTGGGTCGACGACGATTTCCAGCAGGTCTTCGCGGTCACCGCCAATTTCCACCGAGAGCACTTCGGCAATGCCTTCGACGTTTTCCTTCAGGCGGCGGGCGATATACACCAGCTCGGTTTCGGCAATCGGCCCGGACAGACCAATCGACAGCACCGGGAACAGCGCCACGTTGACTTCGTTAACCGTCGGTTCTTCGGCTTCCTCCGGCAGTTTGCTGCGCGCGGTATCGACCTTCTCACGTACATCGGCCAGCGCTTGCTTGGCATTGAAGCCAGCATCGAACTCCAGGGTTACCGAGGCTAGGCCTTCGTTGGCTGTGGAGCGCATTTCCTTGATCCCTTCGAGGCTGCGCAACTCCTGCTCCAGCGGGCGCACCAGCAGGCGCTCGGCGTCCTCCGGGCTGATGCCCTCAAGCGTGACCAAGACATAGATGATCGGGATGCTGACATCCGGGTTGGCTTCCTTGGGAATCGCCACATAGGCGGCCAGGCCACCGAGCATCAGAAACATCAGCAACAGCAGGCTGGTGCGGCTGCGATCAAGCGCCGCAGCGATCAGGTTGTGCATCTCAGCTCCCTCCTTTGGCCGGCTGGCTGATTACCTGCTGGCCTGGCTCGACAAAGCCCTGGCCGAGGGTGATCAGCGCGACCTTGTGCGGCAAGCCGCTGACCCAGGCACCCTGGTTGTCGACGCTGATCAGCTGCACTGGGGTGAACACCACCTGTTGTTGCTCGTTAACCCATTTGACGCCATGCCGACCGGCTTGATCCAGGCTCAACAGCGCCGGGGAAATGCGCTGGGCGAGGGTTTCACCGGTGTGAATATGCAGGGTCGCACTGGCACCGGCCAGGCGCAGCGCCTTGGGGTTATCGACCTTGACCTCGATACGGAAGCTGCGTGAGCCAGGGTCGGCGGCGGCGGCGATAAAATGCAGCTCGCCGGTTAACTCACGGCCATCGAGCATCTCCACTCTCACCGTCTGGCCGAGCGTCAGCTGGGTCACTTCCTGCTGGGCGATCTGCGCGCTGACCTTGAGCTGGCTGATATCAACCAGGGTCAGCAGGCTTTGCCCCGGCTGCACGAAGTCGCCCAGCTCAACCATGCGCTGGTCATAGGTCCCGGCAAAGGGCGCGGTGATCTGCGTATTGGCCAGTTGAATGCGCGCCAGATCCAGTTCGGCGCGGGCCTTGGCCAGTTCACTCTGCAGGCGGATCAACTCGTTGGCGGAGACCATGTTGCGCTCACGCAAACGGGTCGCCGCTTTGGCATCGGCCTCGCGCTGGCGCACATCGGCTTCGCCCTTGGCCACTTGAGCCGGGCGATTGTCGGCAGACAACGTAAGCAGTAGCTGGCCTTGTTTGACCGGGCTGCCCTTGTCCTGGTCCAGGCGACTCACCGTGCCGCTGACCTGTGAGCGTAATTCGACCCGGCGCCAGGCCTCCACCTGGCCCTGCACCACATGTTGGCGCTGCATTGGGCTGGCCTCCAGCCACTGCACTTCGACCTTAGTCAGGCCTGGCGCTGGTGCCGGAGCGTCAGCGCTGACGGTTTCCTGGGCCTTGAACAACGAGCCGCTGAGCAACCACAGTAGGAGCAGCAGGGTGATGGCTACAGCGATCAACCAAGGGCGTTTGGACAGCTGACTGAACATGAGTGGCTACTCGTGGCTTATGGGTTGAGCAAGCAGTTCGGCTGCTTGGGTACGCAGGCCGGCAATGATGAAGTCGGTAACGCAGGTGAAATAGTCATCCAGGGCAATGGGGTCGGCCCAGTGGGCGAAGCCCCCCGAGGCGATGCGCGCCATCACCCCGTTGAAGCAGGCCTCCACGCCCCAGAGCAGCTGTTGGCAATCGGCCTGGCTCAGCGACTGGTTGTTAAAGGTGGCGCTGAGCAGGTCGGCAAAGAACTGCTGATAGTGCTGCTCCAAATCAAGAAACTGCTGACGGTACGGAGCGTCCAGGCGCTGCTGGAACTCCGGGCGATCGCAGTGCAAACACAGTTGCGCTTGAGTCGGGTTTGCCAGCATCAACTCGAACGCGCGGTGGATAACCCGGCGCATGGCCTCAGGTGCCGGGCTGGCGGCCTGCAGCGCACGTAACTCCTGCAACTGTTGGCGGCTAAGGTCGAGCACCAGGCGCGCATACAGCGCCTCTTTGCTGGGGAAGTGCTTGTACACCGTGCCTTTGCCGATACCGGCGGCGATTGCCACCTCGGCAATCGTCACGCGGTCCCAATGTTGCTCGGCAAATAGCTGGAGAGCGGCGGCGAGAATGGCGCTTTCGCGTTGTTCAAACAGTTGATCTTGGTAGCGCATGGCAGTTCATTCGGTGGTCGTGACCAGTGGTCATGCTATGACTGGTGGTCACGAGCGGCAAGCCTTGAGTTGTAACGGACTGTGCTGATGGGCGGCGTTAGTGCACTAATATTTTGTATCGCTAATCGTCTTGGGCCTTGATGCGAGCTGGCAGTCTTCTGGCAATTGTTCTGCGCGCTGCGCAGGAATAAACTGCCGGCTATGAATGCCTTTCGCCGTGCCTATCTGGTGTTGTTGCTGTCGCTGATTCTGCCTTTGCAGAGCCTGGCGGGCATGCTCCAGGCCGGCGAAATTTGCTTGATGGACCACGCCAGTCAAGTGCAAATGGAGTGCTGCGACGATGCCGCCATGGCGGCCGGTAGTCAGGCCTGCCCGAACATGCTCAAGTGCTCCTCGGCCAGCTTGCCGTTGCTGAATATCCAACGGCTTAAGCTCAAAGTACTGGCGCATGAACGTGGCCCCTTGTGGCTAACCCAGGCGGTATTTCCCTCGCGGCCACAGGCCGCTCCTTGGCGTCCTCCCCGCGCCTGATTCCTGCTCTGTTATGAACGCTACTGTGCGGCAATGGCTGCGTAGCAGCTGTTGAGTGCCCTTCATCGGGTGCGATTGCGACAGGAATCACCACTATGTTCACGTTTTCCTCCAGCCCGTTGTGGCTGTTCGGGGCTCTGGCGACTGCTTTGTGCAGCCTGCCGGTTGCTGCCCTGACGCTTAATGAAGCCCTGCGCCTGGCCGAGCGCGAAGCCCCTTCACTGACCGCGCAAGCTGCACAGGTTGAAGCGGCGCAACGCTTGACGATACCCGCCGGCGAGTTGCCCGACCCCCAATTGCTGTTGGGGCTGCAAAACGTGCCCATCGAGGGCGAGAGTCGTGGTCGCCTCAACGCTGAACCTATGACCATGCAAATGCTCGGAGTCATGCAGGAGGTGCCTAGCCGCGCCAAGCGCCGGGCTCAGGTGGAGGTGGCCGAAGCAGGAGTCAAACGTGCTACCCAGGCGCAGCGTGTGGAGCACCTCAAGGTGCGCCGGGAAACCGCGCTGGCTTGGATTGAGGCGCTCGGTGTGGAGCAGAAGCTGGCGTTATTCCCAGACCTTTATGCTGAAAACACCTTGCTGGCCAACGCCGTACGCGCCCGCATCAGCAGCGGTCGCGGGCCGGTTGCCGACAGTATCGGGCCGCGCCAAGAAGCCGCCTTGTTAGCCGAGCAGGAAGACGTGCTGGTGCAGCAGCGCACCCAGCAGCGTGCGGCTTTACGTCGTTGGGTCGGGCCACGGGGTGACGAGTCGCTGACTGGAAAATTGCCGAATTGGCCAGTAAATGCCGAACGTTACCAGCAGAACCTGCAGCGCCGCCCCGAGCTGGCGCTCTTTGACCCGCTGGCCGCTGAGGCGCAGGCCGAGATTCACCAGGCCGTGGCCGAGAAAACTCCAGACTGGAGCTGGCAGCTGGCTTACCAACAGCGCGACGCCAGGTTCGGCGACATGTTGAGTGTGCAAGTCAGTGTTGATTTGCCGCTGTTTCCCGCCTCCCGGCAAAACCCGCGCATTGCCGCTAAACAAGCCCAGTTGAACCAGCTGGAAGCCGAGCGGGCGGACGCCCAGCGTGAGTATGCGCAGCAGTTGGCCACTGACCTGGCCGAGTATCAGCGGTATGACCGGGCGCTGCGCCGCAGCCAGGACAGCTTGCTGCCTTTGGCCGAGGAAAAGGCTGCACTGAGCCTTGCCGACTATCGCTCGGGCGCCAGCGAGTTGGCCAGTGTGATTGCCGCGCGCCGCGAACTGATCGAGACGCGCCTGCAGCAAATTAACGTTGAGCAAGCGCGAGCGCTGACCAGTGCCCGACTGTATTTCGCCTACGAAGGGGCTGAGCAATGAGCGTGACAACGGTAAAAGGTGTGCTGTTGACCAGCCTGTTGCTGGCCGTTGCGGCGGCGGGTGGTTACGGGGTCGCGCATCTATCGATGCCCAGCACCTTGCATGCAGGCCCTAGCGCTGAAGCGGCGATGGCCGCTAAGGGCCAGGTGCTTTACTGGTATGACCCGATGGTGCCGCAGCAGAAATTCGATCAACCGGGCAAGTCGCCCTTTATGGACATGCAACTGGTGCCACGCTATGCCGATGAAGGCGGCGACAGCGCCGCTGTCAGCATTGATCCGAGCATCAGCCAGAACCTCGGCATGCGTTTGGCGCGGGTAACCCGTGGGTCGGCGGCCAGCAGTCTGGAGGTGGTTGGCAGCTTGGCTTTTAACAGCCGTGATGTGGCCGTGGTGCAAGCGCGCAGTGGCGGTTTCGTCGAGCGCGTGTACGCCCGCGCCGCCGAGGATGTTCTGCAAGCCGGCGCGCCACTGGCCGATCTGCTGGTGCCTGCTTGGGTCAGTGCTCAGGAAGACTATCTAGCGTTGCGCAGTGCGGGCGAGCCTGGCCTGTTGAGCGCGGCGCGTCAGCGCATGCGGCTGGCCGGTATGCCCGCCGCGCTGATCAGCCAATTCGAGCGCAGTGGCCAGGTGCAGACGTTGTGGACGGTTACCAGCCCTATTAGTGGTGTGTTGCAGCAGCTTGAGGTGCGCGAGGGCATGACCCTGGCGGCAGGGCAAACCCTGGCCACCATCAACGGATTAGGCACGGTCTGGCTGGAGGTGGCCGTACCGGAAGCCGAGGCCAAAGGGCTGCATAACGGCCAGCAGGTCGAGGCGCGTTTGCCGGCATTCCCCGGTGAAGTGCTCAGCGGTCGCATTGCGGCGATTTTGCCCCAGGCCAATTTAGATAGCCGCACCCTCCGGCTGCGGGTCGAGTTGGCTAACCCCGATGGCCGCTTACGCCCGGGCCTGACGGCTCAGGTGCGGCTGACCCGCCCAGCCGAACGCGATGTTGTATTAGTGCCCAGCGAGGCGGTAATCCGCAGTGGTCGTCGCGCCTTGGTGATGCTCGCCGAAGGCGAAGGGCGTTATCGCCCGGTGGAGGTGCGCTTGGGTGCTGAGGCCGAGGGTAAAACCGAGGTGCTTGAAGGGCTGGCAGAGGGGCAGCAAGTGGTTGCTTCCGGGCAGTTCCTGCTGGACTCCGAGGCCAGCCTGCTGGGTATTCAGGTGCAAGGCTTGGGACAGGCTGCCGCCGAGGAGAGGCTGGAGGCAGCCTTGCACGAGGCCGAGGGGCAGATCGATGGCGTCGACGAAGATGGCGTGATGCTGAGTCACGGGCCGTTCAAAACTTTAGGTATGCCCGGCATGAGCATGCTCTTCCCGCTGGCCAGCCCGGCGCTGTTAGACGGTTTCAAGGTAGGCGACAAAGTAAAGGTCGGCGTGCGTGCCGATGATAACGGTCTGCTGATTGAGCGCATCGAGCTCTTAGCGCCGCAGCACAACCAGCATGACGGCCAGCAGCAGGTGCAACCATGATTGCCGCGCTAATTCGCTGGTCGGTGGTTAATCGTTTTCTGGTGATATTGGCCACGCTGTTCGCCACGGCCTGGGGTATCTGGTCGCTGCAGCACACGCCGATCGATGCGCTGCCGGACTTGTCCGATGTGCAGGTGATTATCCGCACACCTTATCCCGGCCAGGCACCGCAGATTGTTGAGAATCAGGTGACCTACCCGCTGACCACCACCATGCTCTCGGTACCGGGGGCAAAGACGGTGCGCGGTTACTCGTTCTTCGGTGACAGCTATGTCTATGTGTTGTTCGACGACGACACCGATCTCTACTGGGCGCGCTCGCGGGTGCTGGAATACCTCAGCCAGATTCAGAGTCGCCTGCCGGCCAGTGCCAAACCGTCGCTGGGGCCGGACGCCACAGGCGTCGGCTGGATCTATCAGTACGCCTTGGTCGATCGCACCGGCAAACATGATCTGGCGCAGTTGCGCGCACTGCAGGACTGGTTTCTCAAGTTCGAGCTGAAGACCCTGGCCAATGTCGCCGAAGTAGCCACCATCGGCGGCATGGTCAAGCAGTACCAGGTGCAACTCGACCCGATCAAGCTGGCCAGCTTGGGTATCACCCAGGCCGAGGTCACCGCCGCGATTGGCCAGGCCAATCAGGAAACCGGTGGTGCGGTGCTGGAGATGGCGGAAACCGAATTTATGGTTCGCGCCTCCGGTTACCTGCAAAGCCTCAACGATTTTCGCGCCATCCCCTTGCGCCTCGATAACGCTGGCGTGCCGGTTACTCTTGGTGATGTGGCGCATATCCAGTTAGGGCCGGAAATGCGCCGTGGTATCGCCGAGCTGGATGGTGAAGGCGAAGTGGTTGGCGGCGTGGTGATCTTGCGCAGCGGCAAGAACGCGCGCAGCACCATTGCGGCGGTCAAGGCCAAGCTAGAAACGCTGAAAAGCAGCCTGCCGGAAGGGGTGGAGGTCGTTACCACCTACGACCGCAGCCAACTGATCGACCGTGCGGTAAAAAACCTCAGCTTCAAGCTGATTGAGGAATTTATCGTCGTCGCCTTGGTTTGTGCGGCATTTCTCTGGCACCTGCGTTCCTCGCTGGTGGCGATAGTGTCCTTGCCGGTCGGGGTGCTAATTGCCTTCGGCGTGATGCAGCAGCAGGGCATTAACGCCAACATCATGTCCCTCGGCGGTATCGCCATTGCGATTGGCGCCATGGTCGATGCGGCCGTGGTGATGATCGAAAACGCGCACAAAAAGATCGAAGCCTGGCGCGAGCAGCACCCGCACGAAGAACTCAAAGGCGAGGAGCATTGGCGGGTGATTACCGATGCGGCGGTGGAGGTCGGGCCGGCGCTGTTCTTCTGTTTGCTGATCATCACCCTGTCGTTTATTCCGGTGTTCACCCTGCAGGCTCAGGAGGGCCGGCTGTTTGGCCCGCTGGCCTTTACCAAAACCTATGCCATGGCCGCCGCCGCAGGGCTGTCGGTGACCCTGGTGCCGGTGCTGATGGGCTACTGGATTCGCGGGCGGATTCCCGATGAGGCACGTAACCCTCTGAACCGTTGGCTGATCCGCATCTATCAGCCCTCCCTAGAGGTGGTGTTGCAGTGGCCCAAAGCAACTTTAGCGCTGGCGCTGCTGGTGCTGCTCAGCACGCTGTGGCCGCTGTCGCAGCTGGGTGGTGAGTTTCTGCCGCCGCTGGACGAGGGCGACCTGCTGTATATGCCATCGGCATTGCCAGGTTTATCCGCGCAGAAGGCCGCGCAGCTGTTGCAGCAGACCGATCGGCTGATCAAAACCGTGCCGGAAGTCGCCCATGTGTTCGGCAAGGCCGGCCGTGCGGAAACCGCTACCGATCCGGCGCCGCTGGAGATGTTCGAGACCACCATCCAGTTCAAGCCGCGTGAGCAATGGCGCGCTGGCATGACCGCAGAGAAGTTGGTGGATGAACTGGACCGGGTGGTGCAAGAGCCGGGGCTGACCAATATCTGGATTCCGCCG
>JAWWDH010000072.1:0-11447 GCA_033720015.1 Pseudomonas sp. | reverse complement strand
CCGCGCGAGTCGCTGCTGTCGATTCCCGCCCGCACGGGGCAGCCCCCGCATCTGTTGTACCAGCGAGGCATCCCCGCGCAGTACCGCGAAACGCTGCTCGAGCGTTACTTCGCGCGCGGCTACATGCTTGACCCCTTTTGCCTAGCAATAGACAACGGCCTCGCCGAAGGCTTCTATCACCTCTCAGAGATAGCCCCGGATGACTTTTTCAGCAGCGCTTATTACAAGACCTACTACCTGAAAAACGGCGCGCTGGAGGACAGCTACTACATCGTCGACCTTGATGCGCAGCGCAAGATCTCCATAAGCCTTTACCAGGGCTGCAGTGGAACGCGTTTTAGCCCTGAACAACTGCAACTACTGCGCGCCGTGCAACCCTTGGTGCGTGAGCTGATGCTGCAGTTCGCCAGCGCTGGAGGACTCGACCACGCCCTCGATGAAAACGTTGACGCCCCGCCGCCAGCAGCCCCCTTGAACCTGCAAATCCAGGCGGCGTTTGCCAGCTTCGGCAGTGAACAACTGACCGAACGTGAGCGCGAGATCGCCCACCTGATCCTGCGTGGCCACTCGGTAAAATCCACCGCGCGCGAGTTGAACATCTCCCCTGAAACCGTGCGCATGCACCGCAAGAACCTGTACATGAAGTTGCAAATCGGCTCCCAGGCGGAACTGTTTTCCCTGTTTATCAGCTGGCTCGGCGACTGCACCGGCCCGGGTCAATAACCCCAAGAGGGGTGGCTCGGCTCATGGCAAAGCGCCTGTTCACGACGCTTGCCAACTACATGGCCGGACAACTCAGGCATAGCATCTAGGGTTGTTCATCGGCGCTATTAGCCACCCATTGTTCATAGAACGCAGGCAGCTCTGACGCCTTGCCGGTGAAGTTAGGTGCGCGCTTGTCAAGAAAGGCTGCCACACCTTCTTTACCGTCACCGATGCTGGTGTAAAACATTGCCAGTGACTCGATGCGATGAGCCTCAAACGGATCGGTCTGAGCACTGTTGCGGTAGAGCATCTGCCGGCTGAGTGCGATGGCCACGGGCGAGCGCCCCTGGACCAGGCGTCGAGCAAATACCTCAGCCTCTTGCAGCAGTGTGTCGGCGCTGTGAATCGAGCGAACCAGGCCGCCACGCAGGGCTTCGTTAGCGTCGAATATGTCGGCGGTGTAGATCCACTCCAGCGCCTGCTGCAAGCCAACGATGCGTGGTAGAAACCAGCTCGAGCAAGCTTCAGGAACGATCCCCAGACGACCGAAAACGAAACCAAAGCGCGCTTTTTCCGAGGCCAGACGAAAATCCATCGCCAGGCTCATCGTCGCCCCGATACCCACGGCGGGGCCGTTGATCGCGCCAACCACAGGCTTGCGGCAGGCGCGAATGGCCAAGGTCACTTGACCGCCGGTATCGCGCACCCCGTTTTGGATTTCTGCCGACTCCATACGCTCATGCATATCGCGCAGGCTGGGCGAGAGGCTTTCATCCAGGCCAAACACATTGCCCTCCACCGACAGATCCATGCCGGCGCAAAAAGCCCGCCCCGCCCCCGTTACCAACACCACGCGCACCTCATCATCCAGGCTCGCGCGCTTAAAGGCGTGCTCCAGCTCATTCGCCATCTCGACGGTAAACGCGTTCATCAGTTCAGGGCGGTTGAGTGTCAGCTTCAACAAGCCATCGTCGACCTGCCAGTCCAGCGTTGCATAGTTCATCGAATCATCCTTTGCTCAGGCGTTAAGCGTAACGCCCTGTAGGTGTGGGCATGCCTCAAGCAACGAGACAGCACGTCATCCGGCTGCGCCATCAAGCCCCAAGGCAGCCGTGGCTGGGCTGGCAGCCTGCTGTGGTTGTTTGATCACGCTGGAGAGCATGGCAACAACCATGTCCTCAATCAGCGCTTGTTTTTCCGCAGGCTCCAGGGCGGTTTGTGGCAACCAGCTCGGCAGATTGTTGAGCCACGCGATTACCCCCTGCACCGTTGGCCTGAGCAACCGAGTCGGGCCCGTAGCCCCCACTTCAAGCAAACGAGCCAGCAGGCTGTCCTCATAACGTTGGCGCATCTGCTGGATTTGCTCCTGGTGTTGCGCGCCAAGGCAACGTAACTCCTGCTCGGCCAACATAAATTGCAAACCGCGCCGCTCATGCAAGGCGATGTGCGCACTCAGCAAACCCCGCAAGCGCTCTGCGGCACTGCCCCGAGACGTGCTAAAAACCGCTTCCAGCAGGTCGTCATACAGCTCTTCGATCAGCTCGAATAGCAGGCGCTCTTTGCTTTCAAAGTGGTGATACAGGGAACCGCAGCCAATCTCCACATGGAGGGCAAGCTCGCGCATGCTCACCCGGGCAAAGCCGCGCTCGGCAAACAGCTCAAGCGCCTTGTAGCGAATCTGCTCAAGCCGCGACAGCGCAGACTCACGGGTGCATGACTGCAGTGCCACTGAGGTGTGGCAACCTGCGTGCCGGCTATTCATTGCGGCCCCTGCCTCGCTTAAAAGCGGTGGCGCGTCCGACAGCCATCAGACGCGCTCGAAGATGGCGGCAATGCCCTGGCCACCGCCGATGCACATCGTCGCCAAGGCATAGCGTCCCTGGGTGCGATGCAGCTCATGGATGGCCTTGGTGACGATGATCGCACCCGTAGCGCCCACAGGATGACCGAGGGAGATGCCGGAGCCATTTGGATTGACCTTGGCCGGGTCGAAATCCAGCTCACGGGCCACCGCACAGGCCTGGGCGGCAAACGCCTCGTTGGACTCAATCACATCCAGATCGGCGACGCTCAAGCCGGCCCGTTTAAGCGCCAAGCGCGTCGCCGGGATTGGCCCCAAGCCCATAAATTCAGGCTCGACACCGGCATGCGCATAACTGACCAGACGCGCCAGCGGGCGCAGATTATCGGCCTGCAGCGCCGCACCGGTGGCCAACAGCAACGCCGCCGCGCCGTCATTCAGCCCAGAGGCATTCCCCGCCGTCACACTGCCGCCTTCCTTGAAGGCAGGTTTCATGCGCGCCAGTTGCTCAAGTGAAAAGTCATGGCGCACATGCTCATCAACTTCGAACACCTGGGTGCCTTTGCGCGTTTTGATTTCAAGCGGCACGATCTGGCCGAGAAAATGCCCCTGAGCGATCGCCTGGGCGGCACGCCGCTGGCTCTCAAGGGCCAAGCTGTCCTGCGCCTCACGGCTGATGCCGTAGCGTTCGGCAACATTTTCTGCGGTGATGCCCATATGAATGCGGTGCAAGGGGTCATGCAGAATGCCCAGCATGTAATCAACAGCCTGCATGTCGCCAAGGCGCCCGCCCCAGCGAGCGCCGGGCAGCAGGTAGGGGCCGCGACTCATGCTTTCAACACCACCAGCAACGGCGATATCGGTTTCGCCCAACAGCAGGCTCTGGGCCGCCGAAATGATCGCCTGTAACCCCGAGCCACACAGGCGGTTAACGTTGAACGCGGGGGTTTCCTGTGGAATGCCTGCATTGAGGGCGGCAACACGCGAGATGTAGCTGTCCTGCGGCTCAGTCGGAATCACGTTGCCCATCACCACATGGCCAACGCGCTCGGCAGCGCACCCGCTTCTCTGCAAGGCAGCGCGCACCGCCGTTGTGGCCAGCGCGGACAGTGGAGTGTCCTTAAGCGTACCGCCAAAGGAGCCGATTGCAGTTCTGACGGCACTGACGATGTAAACTTCGGGGGTGGGCATAGGGCACTCCGGCAGCATGGTCGCGATCAGCGCGGCCATATTCGACTGACAAACCACGACCAGGAATACCTCGGCATCAAGCCGGCCTGGCGCAAACAGCCCGTTAGTCTAAAGAGGCGTCCCGTGTGGGCCTATGCCATAAATGGCCGATGTGGCTGACGTTTTTTGCCACCCCACATGGGTGGATTCGCAACGGACCAAGGCCATGCAAGAGAAAGACTCGGTGTCTGTATATTTCGTCCAGGCGGCGCTGTATCGCCTGCGCGATCAACCCGCGCGCATGGATGCGCTCTTGGCGCAGGCCGGAATTCCAGAGCGATTGCTAGCCGAGCGTGCAGCGCGGGTACCGGCTACGGCATTTGCCAAGTTATGGCTGATCGTCATTGAGGAGTTGGACGATGAGTTCTTCGGCTACGACTCCCACGGCATGCCCGTCGGCAGTTTTGCCTTGATCTGTCGCGGCCTGATCCAGGCCTCAACCATTGGCCAGGCGCTGCACCAATGCCTATCCAGTTGGCGGCTGTTTCTTCGGGATATCCAGGGCAGCCTATCGCTGCGCGGCAATAGCGCGGTGATCACCCTGCACAATCGCCAAGAGGCTCCATTCCTGCGCAGCATCATCGAAGAAACCTTCCTGACGGTGGTTATCAGCCTCATGTGCTGGCTGGCCGGGCGACGCATACCGATTAGCCGCGCGCAATTCGGCCACCCTCGCCCCGCCCATGATGACGACTACCTGCTCTGGGGGCCGGATCTGACATTCGAGGCCGCGCAAACCGAAATCGAGTTCGATGCCGACTACCTGAAACTGCCCGTCATGCAGAACCTGGACTCGCTAAAAACCTTCCTGCGCACGGCTCCGCAATGGGTGATCATCCGTTTCAGTAATCGCCAAGGCCTCAGCGCACAGGTGCATAGACGCCTGCATAACTGCCATTACCCGCAATGGCCGAGCCTGGTCGAGTTGGCTCGCGAAGATAACCTGAGCGTCACCAGCTTTCGTCGCCAACTGCAGCGGGAAGGCTTTTCCTTTCAAGGAATCAAAGATGAAGTGCGCCGCAGCATCGCCTTTGACTGCTTGCGTAATACTGACCTGAGCATCGCCGCAATTGCCGAGAAGGTTGGCTTCAGGGAAACAAGTGCATTTCACCGAGCGTTCAAACAGTGGACTGGCGAAAGCCCAGGCGCCTATCGCTTGAAGCAGCGTCCAGGCAATTAAATATTCCGCCGAACCGAAATATATCTAAATCACAGCCAGAGCCTCGGCACTCGGCAGCCCCGTGGAACACGCAGGCACAAAAAAACCGGCTACAGGGGCCGGTTTGTCTGTGTTTCAGGTCAACTCGGGGGATCCCGGATTAACGTTATTGGTGCCCGAAGCCGGAATCGAACCGGCACGAGGTTACCCTCGAGGGATTTTAAGTCCCTTGCGTCTACCGATTTCGCCATTCGGGCGGTAGCGCTACGATGTGAGGCTCGGACTATATACAGCCCTTGAGCGCCTCGCAAGGCTTCAAACTTAAATGAAAAAGCCTCGTAAATCAGTGATCTACGAGGCTCTTCTAATTGGAGGCTGAGGTCGGAATCGAACCGGCGTTCACGGATTTGCAATCCGGTGCATAACCACTCTGCTACTCAGCCTTGAAACTAAAACGAATCGTATTAAACGTTTCGTGGAAAACTGGAGCGGGAAACGAGACTCGAACTCGCGACCCCGACCTTGGCAAGGTCGTGCTCTACCAACTGAGCTATTCCCGCTTGTCGTACTGACGGGCGACATTCTATAGCTTCGCAGCTTGCCGTCAACCCCTTGATTCAAAAAAGCTTATTTCTTTTCGGAGGTGATTCGCAGGTGTGGCCACGCAGCCAGCAAGTACTGCGCCATCGACCAGAGGGTCAGTACGGCTGAAATGAACAGCAGTGCATAGCCCAGCACGACCCAGGCGGTAAATGCCGGCGGATTGGCCAGCAGTATCACCAGTGCCAGCATCTGCGCAGCCGTTTTCCATTTAGCCAAATTGGATACGGCCACATGCGCCCGGGCGCCCAGCTCTGCCATCCATTCACGCAGCGCCGAAACCACAATTTCACGGCCGATAATGATCGCCGCCGGTAACGTCAGCCAAAGATTGGAGTGCTCATCTACCAGCAAAACCAGGGCCACCGCGACCATTAGCTTGTCGGCAACGGGATCAAGAAACGCACCAAACGGCGTGCTCTGCTCCCAGCGACGCGCCAGGTAGCCGTCTAACCAGTCAGTGGCTGCCGCAATTGAGAACACCGCACTGGCCGCCCAGTAGCTCCAACTGAAGGGGAGGTAAAACAACACAATAAATACCGGTATTAGCAGTACGCGGAGCACGGTAAGCAGGTTGGGGATATTCATTGGCACAACTTAACGGTAAAGAGAGCCGGCATTCTACTCACTGTGCAGTGCGGCATAAATCGACTCGGCGAGTTTTTTACTGATTCCTGGTGCTTTGGCGATTTCTTCGATGCTGGCACGGGACAATTCCTGCAAACCGCCGAAGTGATTGAGTAGCTCGCGGCGGCGCTTGGGCCCTACCCCGGCAACGCCCTCAAGGGTTGACGTGCGCCGGGTTTTATCACGACGGGCGCGGTGCCCGGTAATGGCAAAGCGGTGCGACTCATCGCGAATCTGCTGAATCAGATGCAGAGCCGGCGAGTTGCCGGGCAAGGTGAATTCATGCGCCGCATCATTTAAATACAGGGTTTCTAGGCCTGGCTTACGGGTCGTGCCCTTGGCTACGCCAAGTAGAATCAGCTCAGGCACGGCCAGCTCTTCAAGCACCTCGCGGGCCATGGCTAGCTGCCCCTTACCACCGTCAACCAACAGGATGTCTGGCAACTTGCCCTCGCCATCCTTAATCTTGCTGAAACGCCGAGTCAGAGCCTGGTGCATGGCGGCGTAGTCGTCACCAGGCGTCACACCTTCGATGTTGTAGCGGCGATAATCGGATTTCAGCGGGCCTTCCGGGCCGAATACCACGCAGGATGCAACGGTTGCCTCGCCGCTGGAATGACTGATGTCGAAGCACTCCAAGCGTTGCGGCACCTCATTCATGCCCAGCGCCTGGGCCAAGGCGTCAAAGCGCGCAGCCACATGTTGTCGGTTGGCTAGGCGTGCCGCCAGGGCTTGCTCGGCATTGGTCACAGCCAGCTGCTGCCAGCGCGCACGCGTACCGCGCACGCGATAGCTGATGCTCAGTTCGCGACCGCGCAGCTCATCAATGGCGGCGATCAGCGTGGGAAAGTCTTCGTGCTGAGCATTGACGATCAACTCGCTCGGTAGATCGCGCTCCTGGCTGCTCAGGTAGTACTGCGCGAGGAACGCCAGCAACACGCTACTGCCCTCCTCCTCGATGGCCACCTGTGGAAAGAAATTCTTGCTGCCAAGCACCCGGCCGCCACGCACGCTTATCAAATGCACGCACGCACCGCCTGGGTTGACCATGGCAGCGACGACATCGACATCGCCCGTGCCGCCCTCCATGCTCTGCTGATCCTGCACCCGACGCAGCAGCGAAATTTGGTCACGCAAATCGGCAGCGCGCTCAAAGTCGAGGGCCATAGCGGCAGCCTGCATGCCGCTGGACAACTCATCGGTCAGGGCATTGCTGCGCCCCTCAAGAAACATCACCGAGTGACGAACGTCATCGGCGTATTCGGCAGGCTCTACGAGGCCAACACAGGGGCCCTTGCAGCGCTTGATCTGGTACTGCAGGCAAGGCCGGGTACGATTCTTGTAAAAGCTGTCTTCGCACTGGCGCACAAGAAAGGTCTTCTGCAGCAGGTTGAGACTTTCGCGAATAGCCCCGGCGCTGGGATAAGGGCCAAAGTAGCGGCCCTTCTGCTTTTTCGCGCCACGGTGAATGCTCAGCCGCGGGAAGTCACCATCGGAAAGAAACACATAGGGATAGGACTTATCGTCGCGCAGCAGGATGTTGTACGGCGGCCGCCATTCTTTGATCAGGGTCTGCTCAAGCAGAAGAGCTTCGGTTTCGTTGCCGGTGATGGTGGTTTCGATTTGCGCAATTTTACCCACCAGCGCGGCAGTTTTCGGCGCTAAGCCGCTCTGCCGAAAGTAGCTGGCGAGGCGTTTCTTTAGGTTCTTGGCCTTGCCCACATAAAGCAGCTTGGCGTCCACATCGAACATGCGGTACACGCCAGGGCGACCGCTGCAGGTGGAGAGAAATGCGCTGGAATCGAAGGTCGCGCCGGCGTCGTCAGTTACTGGCATCAATCATGCCGTGGCGCACGGCCAGCAGGGCCAGCTCGACATCGCTGGTAATCGACAGTTTTTCGAATATGCGATAACGGTAGGTGTTCACGGTTTTCGGCGACAGGCACAGCTTGTCGGAGATCACCTGAACTTTCTGGCAGCCGGCAATCATCAGCGCAATCTGAATCTCGCGCTCGGACAACAGGTCGAACGGCGAGTTGCTGCTCTGCGGCTGGAACGACTTGAGCGCCAGTTGCTGGGCGATCTGCGGGCTTATATAGCGCTGACCACCGAAGACCATGCGAATGGCCTGAACCATCTCTTCGAGCGCGGCGCCTTTAGTCAGGTAGCCCGCTGCGCCAGCTTGCAGTAAACGCGTGGGGAACGGGTCTTCTTCGCAGGCCGTGACGGCAACAATTTTAAGGTCAGGGTGGCTACGAATAAGCTTGCGCGTGGCCTCAAGGCCACCAATACCCGGCATCTTGATGTCCATCAGGACAACGTCTGGCTTGAGCTCGCGGGTTTTTTTCAGAGACTCTTCGCCGGACTCGGCCTGACCAACCACGTGCAAGCCGTCGATATCAGCCAGCATGCGGGTGATGCCGGTACGCACCAGGTCGTGGTCATCAACAACGAGTACCCTGATCAAGCGTCACTCCAGTCGTACCAGCCGCTAATAACAGCAGGTGAAGTTGGAAAACAGATCGTTTAGTAAAACGCAGCTTGGCGTATAACCGTCAAAATGCAAGCGTCAAAATGGCCATGCGCATGCAGCTCCATTTGGCGCTTGGCAAAGCGTATCTCCAGCCCTAGAGCCCGCGCAATACTACCGGAGTGCATCTAGCCAGAGCCAGCAAAACCCTGCCACCCCAGAAATAGACCCAAGCCCTATGGCAATCCAGAGAACCCGCTAACGCTTGCTTGCCGAGAGTGGCCAGGCAAAAAAAAGAGCCTAGGTTTTGCCTAGGCTCTTTTTTCACTGATTTGGTGGAGGGCCAGGGATTCGAACCCTGGGAACGCTACTAACGTTCGCCGGTTTTCAAGACCGGTGCATTCAACCACTCTGCCAACCCTCCGATGCTGCACTGAATGTGAACGCTTTTATGATGACTAGAAGAAGAGTCTCCCCATCAACTGATCATCAAAGATGCTCTATTCAGACGCAAATGCCATGTTTCTGCCATTTGCGGGCGGCATCTTACCCGAACGCAACACGCTGTCAAACTCTGTGTGTTGGCGCATGGCATCGCTCTGCTATGATCGCTGCTGACTTTGGTCCCGGACCATCAGCCATTTAAGGAGTGTCGCCATGAACGAACACAATTATGCACTTGACCACACACAGGTTGAGCAGCAAGAAGTTAGCCGCGTCCTGCGCAACACTTACGGGCTGCTGGCCATCACCTTGGCTTTCAGTGGGCTGGTGGCTTACGTCGCGCAGCGCGCCAATGTGCCTTACCCGAATATCTTCGTCGTGCTGATCGGCTTTTACGGCTTGTTCTTCCTCACTGCAAAGCTGCGTAATTCAGCTTGGGGCCTGGTTTCGACCCTCGCCTTGACCGGCTTTATGGGCTACACCCTTGGGCCGATTCTTAATCGCTACATGGGCATGGCCAATGGCGCTGAAGTCGTCAGTTCTGCCTTCGCTATGACCGCGCTCGTGTTCTGCGGTTTGTCGGCGTATGTACTGACTACCCGCAAGGACATGAGCTTCCTCAGTGGTTTTATCACTGCCGGCTTCTTTGTATTGCTGGGGGCGATGGTTGCTGGCTTCTTCTTCCAGATCAGCGGCCTGCAGTTGGCGATCAGTGCTGGCTTCGTGTTGTTCTCTTCGGCCTGCATCCTGTTCCAGACCAGCGCGATCATTCATGGCGGCGAGCGTAACTACATCATGGCGACCATCAGCCTGTATGTATCGATCTACAACCTGTTCATCAGTTTGTTGCAGATTTTCGGCATCATGAGCGACGATTAATCCCTAATGCTCTGAAAAGCCCGCTTCGGCGGGCTTTTTTATGCCTGCAACGCGCATCTTGGCGGCCCAGGCTTTATCATTTCGAAAACTGCTTCCTCAGGTTTGCTATGAAGTTCGCCATCGCCCTCTTCTCACCGCCTCACGCTCCGTCTTCACGCCGTGCCTTGCGCTTTGCTCAGGCGGCATTGGCGGGCGGGCATGAGATTGTGCGTTTGTTTTTCTATCAGGACGGCGTACATAGCGCAGCGAGCAATGCGGTCTGCGCGCAGGATGAAGTGGACCTGCCGCGTGAGTGGCGTGAGTTCGTGCAAACGCAGCAGCTGGATGGCGTGGTGTGTATCGCTGCAGCACTGCGCCGTGGCGTACTCAACGCCGACGAAGCGCAGCGTTACTCGCGCTCAGCGGCCAATCTGGACGCTCCGTGGGAGCTTTCCGGCCTGGGTCAATTGCACGAGGCGACGCAGTTAGCCGATCGCTTGGTGTGTTTCGGAGGGCCATAAGATGAGTAAGTCGCTGTTGATCATCAGCCGCCAGGCACCCTGGTCTGGTCCCTCCGCTCGCGAAGCACTGGATATAGCGTTGGCCGGCGGTGCCTTCGACCTGCCCGTTGGCATGCTGTTTCTCGATGATGGGGTGTTCCAACTGAGCGGCGCGCAACAATCTGCCCGTTTGCAGCAAAAAGACCTCAGCGCCAACTTGCAGGCGTTGCCGATGTTTGGCGTGGAAGCGCTGTATGTTTCGCAGCGCTGCTTGGTCGAGCGCGGCTTACAGGCGCCATCCAGCAGTCTTGCCGTCGAGCCCCTTAACGACGACGAACTAAGCGCCTTGATTGACCGTTACGACCAGGTGATTACGCTCTAATGGCTACCTTGCATGTACTCTCGCACTCCCCCTTCACTGATAACCGACTGAGCAGCTGCCTGCGCCTGCTCGGCAGCCAGGATGCATTGCTGTTGTGTGGTGACGCGGTATACGCCCTACAAGCGGGCAGCACACAGCGCCAGGCGCTTGAACTGATGCCTGAGGCCATTGCCCTGTATGCCCTGGATGAAGACGTACAAGCCCGCGACATTGATCAGCCTGCACGCTTGAGCCTGGTTGATTACCCAGGCTTCGTGGCGCTCAGCTGCCAATACGACAAGGTCAACACCTGGCTATGAGCTCATTGACTGTTGAAGGCCGCAGCCTAGCGCTGGACAAAGACGGCTACCTGATCGAACTGGCCGATTGGACCGAAGCTACAGCTGAGGCGTTGGCACAGCGCGAGGGCATTACGCTGAGCGCCGAGCACTGGGAAATCTTGCGGCTGGTGCGCAGTTTCTACGCCGAGTTCCAACTGTCGCCCGCCAATCGCCCGCTGGTTAAATTTATTGCCAGCAAACTCGGCCCCGAGAAAGGCAATAGCCTCAATCTCAACCGCCTGTTCAATGGCGCTCCTGCCAAACTCGCCGCCAAGCTGGCGGGCCTGCCCAAGCCGACCAATTGCCTATGAACCTCGTGACCCCGCCAGAACACCCCTTCGCGCAATTCGT
>JAWWDH010000071.1:0-11588 GCA_033720015.1 Pseudomonas sp. | reverse complement strand
GGCCAGGGCGGCATTGCCGACCTGCTGCCGAAGGATCGCACCCGTTGCGTTGAGATTAGCCCGCTGCATTGCGACATCCTGCGCAAGAAGGGGCATAACGTGATCGAGGGAGATTTTCTCTCCTGGAACCCCGGAGTCGAGTTTTCTGTCATCGCCATGAATCCACCCTTCAGCGAAGGCCGCTGGCAGGCCCACCTGAAGCATGCCGGCAGCCTCGTGGCCGATGGCGGTCGAATTGGCGCGGTGCTTCCACTGAGCGCGCGTAGTAAGGCTGCTGACCTATTGCCCGGTTTTGATCTGGAGTTCTCCGAGCCGATCAGCAACGCCTTCTCGGGCACCTCGATCAGCGTGATCCTGCTCAAGGCCGTGAAGCGGTAGGGCTTGGGTTCTCACGGATCTGCGCAACGCTATCTCGCAAGGATCTGGTCGGTTTAGGCCGCACAACGTCGCCGCCGGCCAGTACCCTCCACTACTTCCAGAGCAAGGAGAAATATCCGTGACTGCAAACGAGATTTTGGCTATGCCGGCCAGCGAGTACATGGGGCAGGCCCAGCTGGAGTTTTTCGAAGCGCTGCTGCGTCAGCGTCTGGTAGAGGCAGCACAGGGCATTGCTACAGCTCGTGAGGCCCTTGCAGGCCTGGGAGTCGCTTCCGACTCGCTGGATCAAGCCTCCATCGAAGAAGATCGCCAAGCGATTGCGCGCACCCTTGAACGGCTGAATGCGCAGGTAGTTGCTATCAAGAGTTCGCTGAAGGCTATCAGTGATGGCGACTACGGTTGGTGCGAAGCAACCGGTGAAGAGATTGGACTGGCTCGTCTTATTGCGCAACCAACTGCACGATTGTCTGCACCGGCTCAGGCGCTGCACGAGTCTGTTTCGCGTCACTATGTTGCAGCGTGATTTATATTGACGATTGCATGTTATATGAGTAGAAGTCTCCAGGTAGCTACTCTTAATTAGAAGGAAGTTGAATTGTGGAAACGGGTACAAGTATAAATTATGACCGTCTGCAGCGTATGGACGGTAAAGATCAGGTTGCAATGCATGAAGCAACTCGCATTTGGATGAAGCTCGCCAGCGAGCAGCATGCTTTGCTATGGCGCTTCTACAATCTTGAAGAAGTCTTTACCGTTGAAGATATTCCCAGGGTTGAAAGCGCAATAATGATCATCAAGCAAATTTCAGATCGTGTTCGTTCATTGGAGCTATTTTTCGAAAAAGTTCAGGTTGTTAATGTGTTGCGAGGTTGTCGGGAGCTAGTCGATAGTCATCTCAAGGAAGCACAGGGATACTCTGAGTGGATTCTTTCCTTCAAGCCTGCAGGGCGCTAGGTGCATTGACTATCTGATGAGGGGGCGACGTAAGTAACTGATTTATATATCTTCTCTAGCTCATCACCCCAAGAAATGCCGCATTAAGCGGCATTTTTTGTGCCTGCTACAAAGGCAACTTGGGATTCACAGAGTCTGTGTGATTCTGTGTGCTACAGCTGTTAGGAGTGCATCGTGAGCCGCGCCAGAACACATATTCCAAGCTTTGTATCGGATAATAAATTTTATTGCGAGTATGGACAGAACCTTGCGGGCCGAGATTTTGTTGTCGGTGACATCCACGGCGAATATGACAAACTGATGATCTTGTTTGATTCAGTACAATTTAAATTAGGTATAGACCGCATATTCTTAGCAGGTGACTTGGTTGATCGTGGTCCTAAGCCAATGTCAGTCCTCGGGCTTCTGCGAAAAGATGGCGTTATTGCTGTTCGTGGCAATCACGACCAATGGTGTATTGAAGCGGGCTTAGTTGGTGAACCTGCCGGCCACCGTAAGTACGGTGGGGAGTGGTTTTATCAGCTAAGTACCACCGAGCAGAATGCCGTAGGCATGTTTCTTAATATGTTGCCGGTAGCTGTTTCCTTTATCGGTCCGTGCGGTAATCGGTATGGCTTAGTCCATGGTGAATGCACTTTCCGCCAGTGGGACTGGTTTAAGGAGGCGCTCAGTGGCGACTTCGGTACATCCTTCCGCGATCATCACGTTACCGAGGCGATCTGGCGTCGCACCCGGTATGAGAAGAAAAATACCCTCCCCGTCTCAGGTGTCGAGAAGGTTTTCGTCGGTCACACGGTTGTCGACGATGTGATCGAGTTGGGCAACACGGTGTACCTGGATACCGGTGGCTGCTTCAAGGATGGCCGGCTGACGATGCTTGAGCTGAAAGCTGGCGGTGATTACCGTCAGCATCAGGTCTAAGTGTGGGATAGACTGTGGGACATATTTGGTGATCAGTATAGGATTCCAGCTATTTCAACGTCTGTAGCCGATTTGTACGCAGATATAATATCTGTGTACATTGCGTGATTTTCGCTGGGTTCGCACTTGGGATTGCCCTGTTCGCTGAGATCATCCAGTAAACAGGCCAGAAGATTTTCCCGAGTGCTACGAAACCTATTCCTGCACGAAATCAAATGGTGTTATCGAGTTCGGTTTCACCTTCAAAGTGGATCTCGAAGATGATGGCACCATTGGCGTGTGCGACGGTGGCGACGGCTCCGAACTCGAGGACACCGAAGAGCTGATGCGCGGCGAGTGACCGCCCCAATTAATTGAAAGGAACCCACCCCATGACCATGATTGATAGCTCACCCCTCGCCCACCAGCTCGCCCAGGTCGATATCGCTAATGCGCGCTGGGATTCGCTGCTTGAAGAATCACAGGGCAAGAGCGCAACCGACAGCGACGCCAAGCACAGCGAGCGGATGCGCAAGATTGACGCCGCCGAGAAGAGCTATCAGAGCGAGCTGGTCACCCTGGCCGCCTTGGTGCGGTTGGCCATTGAGCGTGTCGAGGGCAAGCGGTAGTCCAGCGACTGCGCCTAACAAACCAAAAGGGGCCCGCCCCAGGAGCGATCGTAACAACCCCAACACCCTGACTGGGTTGCGCGAGCTGATCGCGCGGCGCGCCGCTGAAACGACTCTCGCCGATTCGAAATACGAATACGGCTATGTGAATGGCTGGCTCGGCGCGGTGTACTGGGCGGGCGAGATAGACCGCGCAGCCTGTGACGAATTGAAGGCCGAGGCGAAAGCCGCTTTCGAGCATGCCGTCGCCGCCCTGAATGTCTGAAAGGAACCTGCCCCAGGTCAGCGGCCCGCATAGAGTGGCGCAGCTGGCGGCAGGGTCGCGGGCTGCGGGTGCAGGTACAGCCACACGTCGACGGTGACAGGTAGCAGGGCCAGGAACAGGAGAAACAGAGCTTTGCGCATGATGGGCGCCTCGGTGGTGAAGACGCTTCAGATTCTGATGTCACGACTTACGTGGACAAAACCCTACAGGGGGTCAGGCCTGACTGCGCATAACGCAGGATTACTTCAGATCGGCTCCGACACGGCGAGCAGCGCAGGCAACCAGAAACGCCGCCACTGGCGGGCAGAAGCCAAGCAACTGGTAGACCAGGGTATAAGGCTCTGGTGATGAGGGTATCGAATGAGCAAGCTCACACCCAAATTCGTCAAAGAGGTGTCCCAGCCGGGGGCGTACCAAGATGGCCGGGGGCTCATCCTGCGGGTCGCTAGCACCGGCCGAAAGAGCTGGGTCTTTCGGTTCTCCTTCCATGGTGCGCGGCATGACCTCGCCCTGGGCACCTACCCTGCCCTTTCCCTCCGTGAGGCTCGGCTTGAAGCAGATGCGAAGCGGGTAACGATTTCCAGGGGAGAAAATCCGCTGGAGATTCGCCTGGCTCAACGTGGTGCCGCGGCCTCGAAGCGCAAGGAGGCAAACTCCTTTAAGGCCGTGGCCGAGCAGTACATCAAGACCCACTCCCAAGCCTGGAGTGCTGGCTATGCCCGTGACTGGCAGGCCAGCATGCAGAACCACGTCTATGGCCGCATCGGCAAGCTACAGCCGTCCGATATTGACACTGACCAGGTGCTCGGAGTGCTGCAGCCAATCTGGATGTCCATCCCGACCACAGCCCAGCGCATCAGGAACAGGATCGAGCTCGTGCTTGACGCCGCGAAGGCCAAAGGGCTCAGAAATGGCGAAAACCCCGCAAGATGGCGAGGGCACCTGGACAAGCTCCTGCCTCGCCAGTCGATCGCTTCCCAGCCCTTCCCCGCCGCTTCCTGGGAGTTAGCGCCTGGTATCTACCGGGAGATTTCCTCCCTGGATGGGCTTGCGGCCAGAGCGATGGAAATGGTGATCCTGACTGCTTGCAGAAGCAATGAGGTGCGCGAGGCTCAGTGGGATGAGTTCGACCTCGAGGGGCGGGTCTGGACTATCCCGGCGGCGAGGATGAAGTCACGAAAGATACACCGGGTACCTCTGACGGATTCGATGCTCGCTGTGTTGGGGGCGGTGAAGGGGATTCACCCTCGCTGGGTGTTCAAGAAGTCGGCCGGTGCAGGGCCTCTACCGGCAAATGCGCTGAGCCGTGTGTTAGAAAAGCTTGAGGTGGCGTCAGGCGTCCCGCATGGATTCCGGTCAACCTTCCGTACCTGGGCGGCCGAGGCAACGGACTTTCCTCGGGATGTCTGCGAAATGGCCCTCGCGCATACCCTGCCAGATAAGGTGGAGGCTGCTTACAACCGAGCTGAGCTACTGGTTAAGCGTCGGGCGTTGATGGAGGCTTGGGCGGCCTTCCTGGTACCCAACCAGGAGAGCTTGGCAGCGTAGCCTAGCTTGGCTGTTGCATGGTGGCTCTAACCAGGGCCATCGTTGATGCGGCATCCAGCCACGGGGAATTCCGCCTGATCTGCAGCAGGAAGAGTGATGCCACATAAAAGACATCAGCAGCCTCAACAGGGACGGCTTTGACCTGCTGCCCCGTCCCGAAGACCTTCACGAAGACCTTTCCGCCAGACTGGCGCTCCATTGAGAATCCTTTGTTCTTCTCTGGGCCATGGGACTTGAACTCGCAGGATTGCCTGGCACCCAGGAGGACAGAGGCGACGACAGGGAGCTCGGCTCTGGTCAATTGGATGCGAACTTTCTGCCCCCAGTTGTAGGTTTTGGTGCCAACAGCTGTTGCTGCATCCAGGGCGATGGTTGGTACGCCGCCGCGGGTGACATCTTCTTCGAAACACAGCGCGGCTTTGCCGCCGTAGACGTGGAACTTGGACCGATCACCGATTTGGCCTTGTTCACCCCTTTGTCTGGGGGCCTGGTCATCGTCGTTCGGTTCACCGGCGGCTTCACCCTGCCCTTCAGCGCTTTCATCGACGAGCAACTGCGCCGCGATAAGAGTCTTCCGGACATAGGCCAGAGCTGCTGGGTTGTCCAAGTTTGTCACAGCACGGATCAAGATTTCACGCTTAGCATTAGCCAGTACATCCTGCATCTTTGCCGGCGGAATAACCGGAAGATTAAAGGCAAGCAGCTTTACATTGATCTGCTGAAGAGTGATTTGTGGTTGCTGGGCGGTAACGGTGTTCATAGCCGATCCTCAAGTCTTTGAATACAGGCTAATGCAAAAATGAGGAAACCCAAGCGCTTGGGTTTTGAAAGGCCCCTTTTAAGGTGGATACAGGTATCTAAAGGAGAACCTGTATGCGCGAGACACTTAATCATATTTGTTCGGTGAAGGAAATCTGCTCTGACTGTCCGTTTCTTAAATCGACCACGGATGCAGACTTGTTGAACCTCAGGAAGTACCACCTGGTCGAGATGCGGGGTGATCTGCTATACCGCCCCCATTGCAAGGCTAATGCTTCGGAGTTGGCAGAGGGTGATCATCCGCTTTGCCGCGGTGCTTCTGTTTATATTGCAAAGACCGGGAAACTCAATGCGGTTTTGAAGCTTGCGCTCGACGAAGGCGTCGTAAGCAAAGAATCGCTTGCAGAGGAGGCGGATCGGGTTATCGACTGATTGCCCTTTAAGTAAAAGGCCAGCTTAGCTGGCCTTTTTATTTTGCTCTGAACTGAGGATTCTGCAGCCTTTCCGGTTTCGAATTTCTTCGTCCGTTGGCCTGGTTGGACCGAAGTTGAAGGTACCATCGTCGTAGTGCTCTAGATAACCCCACTCAACATCAGCGTCGGACTCACCAGGTTGTGGACGTTTAGCCCACCAGGGTTCTTTGCTGATCAGTGCCGGCATGCTTTCCTCCTTTCGGTGTTATGCCTGCAGCCAGCCCTCGACTACTTCAGCGCCGTACTCGGCTTTCCATTCCTTCAGCTGCTTATGATTGCCGCCTTTGGTTTCGATCTTGTCGCCGGTGTTCGGGTTGATGTAGACCTTCACCTTGCGTTCAGAGCGCTGCTGCTTAGTGGCAGCGCCCTGCAGGCGGTAAGGCTGGGGGTCGAGGATCTGGATGATGTCCTTCAGAGATTTGCTATACGCACGCATCAGGCCGCGCAGCTTCTCCTCGAACTCAATCTCGTTCTGCAGCCGCCCGTCCCCGCTCATCTTCATGAGGCGATCTTGCAGCTCTTTGATGGCCTCTTCGGTAGCACGGTATTCGTTAATCAGGGACATCATATTTCCTTGTTGGCTTATGGTGATGGCTTTCGCACGACATCCAATATAGATAATTCGCGATTGCGTGCAAGTTTTTTATGCCGCCGATCCAAGCATAGCCATAAGGATATACCCGAACAGAACGCCGCCGGAAGCGAAGAAGCCGTAGAAACCGACCTGGGCCATCTGAGCTTTGATTTTCATATGCTCTACGAGATTAGCTCTCGTCCTCCATCTTTGTGATTTCAGAATGCATTTGGTTCAGTGCTGCAGTAACATTTTCAAAAGCGGTATGGAACTTCTTGTACATGGCAGCCTCACCTTCGAGCAGCGCATCAAGCTTATTGTTTTCTTTGCGCAGTGCCTTGGAAAGAGCGTCGAAGTCTTCACCGTCCTCGGGTTTTTGGCCATTAAGCTTCATGTCCAGAGCAGTCGATTGCTTACTAATTAGTTCCCGCACACGGTCACGATGCACCTGACTCAATTCGTCATGATTATTGATGGTTTCGTACACCTTGACGATTTCACGAATCGCCTTGTTCAGTGCCGCGCTCTGCTCCGACTTCATCTTGCGAGGTGACTTATTATCATTTTGCTCGGGGTCGACGGCATTCGGATCCGCCGGCGTTTTCGAACTAACCTGGTTACCGTCTTGCTCTTCGATAAAGCCCGCGGCCGGGGCGCTATCACCAGCGGCACGGAAGAAATCACTTTCCCGGATTTCGGTAGTGTTCATGTTGGTTTCCATTACTCGACCTTCTCTTGGTTGCTGTCATCTCCATGACAACACCCATCAGAAATTACCCAAGCGCCGGTTAGAGATTTTTTCTCAGGGCTCGCGCTTTAAGTCGCGGCTGCAACAGCACCATCGCTTCTGCAGTAAAAAGCAGGAGCTGCATATCCAGTCCGTCCTCAACTTCATCCAGGAGCTGGCCAACGAGCGTCTCTGGCTCATACCCCTCCTCCATCGCTTCCCAGGCCAGATCGAAGAGGCGTTGTGTCGACGGTTGCCTTAAGTTCTGCTCAGCTTGGGTAGTCCAGCCTTTGCTCTCTTCGATGTGTTGCACCATGAGGATGGCTTCTGAATTGGCAGGCTGTTTGGTGGGGGCTTCGGATTGCATGACGTTGCGCTGAGGCTTTGCCGACTTTGACTCTTCCCGAATTTCCCGGGCAGCCTTAGCGATTGCTTTTGTCCCTCTCTCACAAAGCTCACGCTGGTTGTCGATATCCAGCTTGCACAGCTGCTCAGCTGCAGAAATGCTGATTTCTCCAGCCTTAACAGCTTGAAGGAGCTCTGGTGCCCCCTCACGAACGACCTTACAGGCAGATGAGATCGACCGCGGGCTCACTGCCATGAGCTTCGAAGCTTCTTCAAGGTGCATCTGTTCAAGCGGTGGCTGATCGTCTTGATCGGACTCATCTTCACGCAGTGAAGAAAACTCCGCAGCGATGAGTGCCCACTGAGCCACGTTGAGCTGCCGGCGGTACAGGTTGAGTGATAGGACGTGCGCTAGGGCATCGTCGCCCTGGAACTGCTCGACGACAGGCTCACGCTGCAGATCGACACAGCAGCGATAGCGGTTCCTTCCGTCGAGGATTTTACCCTCGTATAGAAGGATTGGGGCTCGTTGGCCATACGCCTCGATGTCGGATTTGAAGGCAATAAATTCCTCCCCGGTGATGAGTGGGAAGAGTTTGGAATAGGGGTGGAAGTCGTATTCGGTGACCATGTTCGACACCTGTGGGATTGGTGTCATAACGGTACCGAGTGTGGGGTCAGCGGTGTGGTCTAAACCTGCAGATTTTTTGCAGGTTTACCGTGCCACTCAAGCTAAAGGCCGCGCCAAGGCGGCCTCTATCAAATAAGTTGATCTTTTAGGGACTCGATTAGAGCCTCAAGCTCTTTCGGATCTGGGTCAGTTTGTACGAAACGAAGGGTCTTGTCAGAAAGCACCTCCATGACACCCCACTCGATGTCATGCAGATCCTGACCAGGGGATGGGGGCTCAACCCAGTACGGGAATGAGCGTATAATGTCAGGCTCTGATTTTTTCTTCATGGCTAGCATCTCTGGCTCCCAAGCATGGCTTGGCCGATTTCATACCCATAGTTTATGTGATGGGTCTTTTGGGGTTAATGACGGCATGAGATTCTTTTAGATATTTTCACGGTTATTGACGGCTATCAATTTAGCGCGCGCCGGGCGTCAACCCTGCGGCGGGGTAATATCTTGGCCCTGATGCTCTGAGACGCGCAGCATGGCGGCTTCCAGGATCTATAGGAGCTGTGAAGGATTGATGTCGACTATCACTTTGAGCCCCGGGAAGAAGGCATCAGCGTTAGCAGCGTCATCCATGAGCGCTCGTAGCGTAGCAGGATTTGGGATTGCGGTTGTCACTAGGTCAACCCCTCAGGAAAGCCATCTGGAAAAGCACCCGTGCAATTACTGCCTCAACATCTGGTAGTGAGTCGGTGTTTGCGGATAAGGGAGGCGTTACTGGTTTGCCATTCTCATACACCTGCATTGTCACTGTGCCAGGATCATCAAGGTGTGCAGTGAATCGCTCCCCTTCCCGCCCGAACATCTCGACGTATATTTCATTGCCGTCAATTGCGTAAAAGGCCGTAGCTTCTGCGCCTTCAACTTCATATTCGAGGCCGCTCCAGTGCAATGTGTTCATGGCTGGCTACGCGGCTACCGTCTTCGCGCTGACATCAAGGCATTTGGAGAGCATGTCCGCGTGGTCGCGGATGGCTTGGTTGTTCGAGCTCAGCAGAGCCGATCTGGCACACGGGGAGCATTTGCGCCAATGCTCGCTCGCGACAGCGTAAAGCTCATTGACGCTGCTGTGTTTGATGTCCTGAGCGGTGATGATTTCTGCCGCGGCGAAGTAGGTGTAGCGGCTCTGCCTTGGCTCGTGAAGGCGCTCAACGGTCTTGCAGGTTGTGTCCATGGTTCCCTCCAGTGTGTTTTGTGGCAGTTTGCCATGGGTGGCAAAACTATGGCGCTTGAATTCTGCCAGATTATTGTCGAATTCTTCCGCTATAAGTAATGCGACCCATTCGCGTCTATCTCATGCCGGGTATCGCCAGGTATCCATGTCGCAAATTCTGCCTGCAAATCGGGCTCATTCCCTGGCCGCTGGATGAGGACGTTGAATACCCCATCAAAGTCGGTGTGCTCAGCGTAGTGTTCGTCAGTTTGGAGGGTAAATCTCACTGCTGGCTCGCCGCCTTTGTCGCACATCAGCGTCAGTATGTGCGTGTGATCTGCATCAAGCGGGAATGCTTCGGCAGGCCTTATCGCATTATCTCGTTTTTGATCGAGTGGTAAATCGTCTTCCTCGTGCTTGAGAATTGAGCGAAGGGTTAGAAAGACGAGAGCGATCTGTAAAGGCGCGCATAAACAATTCCATCTATTGACTGATTAGCGTGCCTTTGTGCGCAATGCACCCTGCTTCAGTCTCGCGTCATTCGAATGCTTCCGCCGCGGCATCCATACGAGCCTTGTTGAATCTTTCAGTGCGATATCCAACCGTCATTTCTTTGCTAAAGAGAGGTGCATGCACTGCGATCTGTCCATCTTTGTATGCGAACAGTGCACTTCGGCTTCCCTTGATGGGGTCATTGGTATTCACGAGATCGAATGCGTTTCGCAGCGTATCAATAGCGGTTTCGTATTGAGACGACTCTATGGTGAACCACGCTGCGTCGAGCTTGTTGTGCTCGTCGAAAGCCAGCACGACGCACTCGACCTGGAGATCCTCCTGATAACGCGGAATTACCTGGACTACCGGGCCACTAGTAAAGCCCCTCCCCTGCTCACAGGTCACAACGAAGTTTTCTTCCAGGTCTTTCAGGCGGGTATGCCCAATCTGAAGCCCGAATGGCTTCACCAACTCGCTCGGCATCATTCCCATGAGTCTGGCCTGGACGTGCTCGATCTTGGCGGCGTGTGTCATCGATTATCCTCGGTGTGTTTTGAATGGGCTAATTCTCCGAGTACATGCTTTGTGTGTGCGCTGTTATTCAGCAGGATTCGTGTCGGTTTAACTCCTCATTATTTTGCGTCTCGAATGCCGGCCTACGTCCGATTTGGCATTGCGCATCCCTTCTGAACCTGCCGCCCGGCATCCCGCTGCCTTGCGCCATCCGTTTCGGCATCCGCCGTGCGGTTAATCGCCTGATGTTTGTGTGTGAACGAAATGTCATTGCCGTTCGGCTTCCGGTTTGGCAATTGCTGAACAGGACTCACGGCATAATGGTCGGCGCGGTATTTCGCGGTGAAGCAGAATGGCTGTTTGCCGGCGGCGTTTCGCGGTGTACGTCAGGGCAGGCGGCTGGCGGCGTTTCGCGGTGTACGTCAGGGCAGGCGGCTGGCGGCTTTTCACGGTGAAACAACAGGGCGATTAGCCGGCGATTTTTCTCGGTGAAGGAGAAGAGCGGTTGGCCGGCAGTTATTCACGTTTGAACAGAAGGGCGGTTAGCTGGCAGCGTTTCACGGTGAAGCATAATAGCGGTTGCCCGGCGGGGTTTCGCGGTGTACGTCAGGGCAGGTGGCCGACGGTGTTTCACGGTGAAACAGCAGGGCGATTGGCCGGCGATGTTTCTCGGTGAAGGGGAAGGGCGGTTGGGCGGCAGTGTTTCACGGTGAAACAGAGGGGCGGTTAGCTGGCGGCGTTTCATGGTGAAACAGTAGAGCGATTGGTCTGCGGTGTTTCGCGGTGAAGCTGAAGTGCGGTTTGCCGGCAGGGTTTCAAGGTGGATCAAAAGGTTGGTCTGCCGGCGGCATATAGCGGCGAACCAGGCGGTCGGTTGGTCGGTGGCGTTGTGTTGCGTTGTGTTGCGTTGCGTACGGCAGGGCAGATGTCCGGCAGTGTTTCACGGTGAAACAACGGGGTGGTTGGAGGCGGTGTTTGGCGGGGACCAGAAGGGCGGTTGGCCGGCAGGTTTCACGGTGGATCAAAAGGTCGGTCTGGCGGAGGCATTTAGCGGCGAGCCAGGCGGTCGGTTGGTCGGTCGCGTTGCGTTGCGTTGCGTGGCGTACGGCAGGGGAGGTGTCCGGTAGTGTTTCACGGTGAAACAACGGGGTGGTTGGAGGCGGTGTTTGACGGGGAAGCAGGAGGGCGGTTGGC
>JAWWDH010000070.1:0-11615 GCA_033720015.1 Pseudomonas sp. | reverse complement strand
GAACCAGGCGTAAGGTCGGCAAACCAACAGCCGCGGTCATGCGCCGCACCTGGCGATTGCGCCCCTCACGGATCACCAGCTCCAGCCAGGCGGTGGGGATGCTTTTACGAAAACGCACCGGCGGGTTGCGCGGCCACAGCTGTGGCTCCTCCAGCCGGCGCGCTTCGGCCGGCAGGGTTGGGCCATCGTTGAGCTGCACACCGTCACGCAACTGCTGTAACTGCGCTTCGTTCGGCTCACCCTCTACCTGCACCCAGTAGGTTTTCGCCAGCTTGTGCTTGGGGTCGGCGATGCGCGCCTGCAGGCCGCCGTCGTTGGTCAACAGCAGCAGGCCTTCGCTGTCGCGATCCAGACGCCCGGCCGGATAAACACCCGGCACCGCGACAAAGTCCTTGAGGGTGGCGCGGCCTTGCTCGTCGTTGAACTGTGTCAGTACGTCGAAGGGCTTGTTGAGCAGCAATAGGCGCGGCTCGGCGGGAGCGGCTTTGGCCACTCGGCGCTCGGCAGGCTTGCCGGCGGGACGCCGCGTAGCGGCTGGACGAGGGGGGCGGGGCATGACAAATCCGAACTGAACAACTGAGACGCGCAGTGTAACCGAGGCAGGCGTTGGACTATCAGCCCGGCTTATCCAAGCATATTTCACGTGATGGGCAGGCTATGCTGGCTGCGTTGTGTTCCCTTCACAGAGGCAATCACCATGAGTTCGTCCGCACCCGACGTCGACACCTTCACCGGCTGGGCCGCCAAGGCCCCTGGCGCGCCCCTTGAGCAGTTCAGCTATGACCCCGGCCCACTAGGGGCTGAAGACGTCGAAGTGGCGGTGGAATATTGCGGCATCTGCCACTCCGACCAATCGATGATCGACAACGAATGGGGCAATGCGCGCTACCCGTTTATCCCCGGCCATGAAGTGGTCGGCACCATCGTGCGCTTGGGCGAACAAGCGCGCGGCCTAAAGCTCGGCCAGCGCGTAGGCATCGGCTGGTACAAGGGCAGCTGCATGCATTGCGGCTCGTGCATGGAAGGCTTGCATAACCTCTGCCGCACGGTGAAACCGACCATCGTCGGCAGTAACGGCGGCTTTGCCGACCGTCTGCGCAGCCACTGGGCCTGGGCCGTGCCACTGCCGGAAGGGCTCGATCCGGCGCTGGCCGGGCCGCTGTTCTGCGCCGGCTCCACGGTATTCAGCCCGCTGCTGGAGTTCGGCGTTAAACCAACCGATCACGTCGGCGTAGTCGGCATCGGCGGCCTCGGTCACCTGGCGCTGCGTTTCCTGAACGCCTGGGGATGTGACGTCACCGCGTTCACCTCATCGCTGAACAAGCAGGACGAAGCCAAACGCCTGGGCGCGCACAACGTGGTGGCCTCGACCGACAGCGCCGCGATGAAGGCGATTGCCGGCAGCCTGGATTTTCTCTTGGTAACCGCCAGCGCTGACCTGGATTGGAACGCCCTGCTCGGCACCCTGAAGGGCAAAGGCCGGCTGCATTTTGTCGGTATCGTACCGAGCGCCATTCCAGTGCACGTGTTCAGCCTGATCCCGCAGCAGAAAACCATGTCCGGCTCGCCGGTAGGGTCGCCCGCCAGCATGGCAAGCATGCTGGAGTTCTGCGCGCGCCATCAGATTGTGCCGCAGGTTGAGCACTTCCCGATGAGCAAGGTCAATGAAGCCATCGACCACCTGCGCGCCGGCAAGGCACGCTACCGCGTGGTACTCGACGCCAGCAAATAAGCACAGCTGACATGCACAAGCCCGAGGCGAAACCCTCGGGCTTTTTCATGCCTTGTGCATGTCTAGCGGAACGGCGGCTCGTCAAAGCTGCGCAGCTTGCGCGAGTGCAGCGAGTTGAGCTGATTGCGCAACAGGTCGAGCGCGGTGATGCCGATGTGCAGGTGCTGGGTCACCGCGCGCTCGTAGAACGCTCCCGCCGCCCCCGGCAACTTGATCTCGCTGTGCAGCGGCTTGTCCGACACGCATAGCAGCGTGCCGTAGGGCACCCGCAGGCGATAGCCCTGGGCGGCGATGGTGCCGCTTTCCATGTCCACCGCCACTGCGCGCGACAGGTTGATCAACGGCCGCTCTTGGGCCCAACGCAGCTCCCAGTTGCGGTCGTCATAGGTCAGCACAGTGCCGGTGCGCAGACGTTTCTTCAGCTCATCGCCCTCCTCACCGGTCACTTGCCGAGCGGCTTCCTGCAGCGCCTGCTGCACTTCAGCCAAGGCTGGCAGAGGAATGTTCGGCGGCAGCACACGGTCGAGAATGCCATCGCGACGCATGTAAGCGTGGGCCAGCACGTAGTCGCCAATGGTCTGCGATTGGCGCAGGCCACCGCAGTGGCCAATCATCAGCCAGCAATGCGGGCGCAGCACGGCCAGGTGGTCAGTGATGTTCTTGGCGTTGGATGGGCCGACGCCGATATTCACCAAGGTGATGCCATCACCTGCTTTCTCGCCCTGCAGGTGATAAGCCGGCATCTGGTAACGGTGCCAGATGACGTTTTCGATAATCGCCTGCATCTCGCCTTCGGCCATGCCGCGCTCGATCACCACGTTGCCAGGCATGACCATGCGCACAAAGCGCGAGTCGCCGACCAGCATATCCAGGCCGTGACGGATGAACTGATCGACATAACGGTGGTAATTGGTCAGCAGAATCCACGGCTGCACATGCCGCCAGTCGCTGCCGGTGTAATGCACCAGACGCCGCAGGGAGAAATCCACCCGCGCCGCGTCGAACAATGCCAACGGCAACGGGTCGGTGTTTTCCCAGTCGTACAGACCATCGGCCGTGCCGTCAGTGGCGGCGGACAAATCGGTGCTGGGGAACACCCGCGCCAGCTCCGCTGCCGTCACCCCAGAGCCGGCCAGCTCATCGCCCTGCTCGACGACATAGGGGTAAGGAATACTCTGCTGGCTGGTGCCGACCTCCACGCGTACGGTGAAGTCACTCATCAACGGGCGCAGCTGCTCCAGCAGGTACTTACGAAAGGCTGCCGGGTGGGTGACGGTGACGCTGTAGGTGCCTGGCACCTGCACCTTGGCATAGGCGCGCGAACTGGTGGGGGTTTCGCCATGACCTTGGTAGATCAGGCGCAACTCGGGGTAGCGAAACTGGCAGTGTTGTGCCGCATCGGGCTTGATGCGCTCTTTCAAGTAGCGCTTGAGCGCTGCACTTAAGCCGCTGGTCGCTTGCAGATGCAATGCGGCCAGACGATCGACCGCTTCTTCAGCGCTAGTGGCGACAACAAAATCATCAGAACACGTATTCACAAGACACCTTCCTGGCTGATCGCAATGGTTCTATCTTGCCCTGACCCGTCGCGGGTGCGATAGCGCGCGTTGCATTAACGGGCTACTTGAGCAGCGCCTGCAGGTCCTCAGGCAGCGGCTGCGGGCGCAACGGGCTCACGCGGCGCGTACCGGGATTACCCAGCGGGTAAATACCCACCAGCGACCCCAGACTGCCAGGTATACGTAACAGTTGTGCAGCACCCTCAGCCCAGTCGCGCTGCCGCCAGGCCCACGCTAGTAGCCACAGGTGGCTGCGCAGATGCTCGCGAAAATCACGCTGGCCGAGGATATGTGCACGCTCCAGATGGCGCAGCTCGGCTGCGGGGTCATGGCCGCGCTGGGCACGGGCCAGTTGCTGTTCCTGCCAGAAGGCCTGTTTACGGGTCATGGTGTTACTCCTGCAAAGGTTCGGCATCAGCTTGCAGGCGCGGGGCGGCCCCCAGGTCAAGCCTGGGCAGGCGACATAATGAATGGTTTTTGAGCAGCCAAACGCTATGGCTGGATACGCCAATGCCGGGCGAAGCTGCGCAGCGCTATCGCTTCAGCGACCCCTACGGCTCGCTGAAGCGATAGCGGCTAACGATTAGGCCGGCTGGTGCAGACGTGCGTTGAACAGCGGTCCACGGCTGTAGCCCGAGAGCGCTTTGGCCGCAGCCAATACACCTAGGTCAACCAGCGGCTCGAGCAGAATCACGCTCATATACGCCAGGCCAAAGCTGCCCACAGCCACCAGGTTCTCACCGGAGAAGCCATTGCCATAGACCGCCCAGAAGGCAACCCAGGCGACGATGCCGCCCTGATAGGCCGTCGACAACGCCAGCGCCTGCTTGTAGGAAAGCTCCACATAGGCAGTACCCGGCGCAATGATGCGCTTGGCCAGCAGATGAATACCCCACAACGGCAGCAGCAAAGTGGTCACGTTCATGCCGTACTGCGGCAGGTCGAACTGGGCGAACAGCAACCCCTGCAGCAGCAGGCCAACCGCTAAGCCGACAGCTGTTGCGCCGGCACCGAACAGCAGCAGCAGGGTTGAGCCAAGGATCAGGTGTACTTCGGAGACGCCAACCGCTTGATGCGGAAAGACCTCGAAGAAGCAGAACACCAGCACGGTGGTCAGCAGGCTACGCAAAGCCAGGGCGACGGCGCCACCATTGCTGCGTACGCTATCGAGGGCAAGCTTGGCCGTGAGGCCGAAGGCGCCTGCGGCGGTTGCATAGCTGAGAAAGAGTTTGGTGCCAGTGACGACTTCGGGTTCGATGTGCATAGAGATTCCTGTACCGCGCCCACCGCGCGATGATCTGGATTGAGGGAGTGGGCATAAGCGCCCGGCTTCGATGGCAGGTCTCCTGGCTCACGGCTTAACACTTCGCCCACCTTCCCGACCTTGCGGCCAGTGGCATAGGGGCATCGCTCACCGTTTACAGTTGCGGGGGCAGCCATGGCTTCGGTACCGCTTGCAGTACCCACCATGTTCCCTTTTCATCCACTCGCGTAACACGCTGCGGAACCATCGGCGGCCACCTTACCCGGCTGCACGCAGAAATGACAGAGCCCGACACAGAGGGCCGGGCTCAAGTTGAAGTCGAACACTGCGATTCGCGCAAATGCCCTAGCTAGAGAGCTATGCGCCTCACAGCAGATGCGGCGTGCTGCGCGCCAGCAGCGCCTCGACAGCCACGCCACGCGGCAAGGTGCCATAAGCCCGGCCGCCCTGACCGCCCAGACGACTGACGATAAACGCGTCGGACACGCTGGCATTGCCGGCTTCCAGCAACAGCTTGGCCTGCAACGCCAGGGCCACGTCCTCGGTGAGCTGACGGGCGCGGTACTGGATGTCCGCGGTGTCGCGGAAATCCGCTTGCAGCTTGGCAATATGCGCACGCAGGCGCGCATCACCATGGCCGTCGCCCAACTCGACAAACAGTGCATCAAGCACGCCCGGCTCCTTCGACAACGCACGCAGCACGTCCAGGCACTGCACGTTGCCCGAACCTTCCCACGTGGAGTTGACCGGCGCTTCGCGGTACAAGCGCGGCAGAATGCTGTCTTCGACGTAACCAGCACCGCCCATGCACTCGGCGGCCTCGTTGATCATCGCTGGCGCACGTTTGCAGATCCAATACTTGCCTACGGCAGTGACCAGCCGAGCGAACTTGCCTTCCTGCTCATCCTGCGGGTTATCCAAAGCCTTACCCATGCGCAGGGTCAAAGCCAGCGCGGCTTCGCTTTCCAGGGCCAAATCGGCCAGCACGTTTTGCATCAACGGCTGCTCGCTGAGCACCCGCCCGCCCACTTGGCGATGGGCACAGTGGTGCGTGGCCTGGGTCAGGGCCTGACGCATCAAGGCACTGGAGCCGATCATGCAATCGAAACGGGTCAGCGCGACCATCTCGATAATGGTCGGCACGCCACGGCCCTCCTCGCCCACCATCCAGGCCAGCGCGCCGCGAAACTCCACTTCACTGGAAGCATTCGACCAGTTACCCAGCTTGTTTTTCAGGCGCTGGATATAGAATTCATTGCGCGTGCCGTCCGGACGGTGACGCGGCAACAGGAAGCAGGTCAAACCCTTGGTGGTGTGGGCCAGGGTGAGAAAGGCATCGCACATCGGCGCCGAGCAGAACCACTTGTGGCCGACCAGCTCATAGGCCTGACCAGGCCCGCCGAGGCCGACCGGATAAGCGCGGGTGGTGTTAGCGCGGACATCGGTGCCGCCCTGCTTCTCGGTCATGGCCATGCCGATGGTCGCACCGGTTTTCTGCTCAATCGGCAGGTTGCGCGGGTCGTACTGGGTGGAGAGGATTTTCGGCAGCCACTTCTCGGCCAGATCGCCCTGTAACTTGAGCGCCGGCACGCTGGCGAAGGTCATGGTCAGCGGGCAACCGCTGCCGGCTTCGGCTTGCGTGTGCAGGTAGTTCATCGCGGCGCGCGCCACTTGCGCACCCGCCTGTTGCTCAGTCCAGGGCATGGACGGTAGCCCGTGCTCAATAGCGGTACTCATCAGCTGGTGGTAGGCCGGGTGAAACTCCACCAGATCGACGCGGTTGCCATAGCGATCGTGACTCTTGAACACCGGCTTATTTTCATTGGCGAGAAAGCCGGCGGCCATAAGCTCACCACCGGCCAGCGCGCCATATACGTCCAGGCGCTGCTCGGCCCAGCCGCCGCCAAATCGCTGAGTCCACTCCTGCAGTGGCAGGTCGACGCGGTACAGGTTGGCACCGTCCAGCGACGGCACCTGGTTGAACACCTCATGGGTTTCGGCATGTTGGCTGGCATTCATGACTGCGGTTCCTCTTCGTGCAATGGGGCGCCCACGGCGCGTAGACAAAAGGTGACAAGGCTCTGGCTGACTTCAGCCAAGCTGAGTGCCGGATATCCGGCTTCACGGGCCGCGCGCGCCGGCGGCGATAACGGGCCGACCAGAGCTTCGGCAATCGCCCCGACCAAACAGGCGGCGGCCAGGCTGACCTGCTGCACACGGAATACGCCAAGGGCGACGCCCTCGTGCAGCAATTCGGCGAATAATTCGGCATAGGCTTCGCGATAGAACAGGCGCTGTTCGTCGACTTCGCTATCAACCGGCTCGGCGATCAGGGCAAAGGCCAGCTGGCGGCTGTCCCAGGCCCGCGCAGCAAAGCGCTCAAGCCCGGCAGCCAGGCGCTGTACCGGGTTGCCAGGCCCGCGCACGATGGCTGCCAGAGCGTCGATTTCGTGCTGGCTGGCCACGGCAAATACCTCGGCTGCCAGCTCGCCTTTATTGCGCACATGGCGGTACAGGCTACCGGTGGCGATGCCAACATCCTCGGCCAGGGCCTGCATGGTCAACGCGACGAAACCACCCTCGGCTACCCGCGCCAGCGCGGCACTGATGATGCGCTCACGCAGCGCATGGTCACGGTCGATACGCATTGCAGTGGGGCGATAAGCCATGGTCTGAATCCTGATTCACGATCACTCGATTGAATCAGGATTCAGACCATGGCTAAAGGGTGATTCCGGGCACAACAGCAGGCGTTTACGCCAGTCGCTGGCACATACCACTTAGAAGGTCATGCCTCACGGCACAGCACCCAGTCATGCAGCAGGCTGCGCAGCTGCTCAAATTTCACCGGTTTGGCCAGGTAATCACTCATCCCGGCAGCCAGGCAGCGCTCGCGGTCACCGCTATGGCTGTGGGCGGTAATCGCCAGCACCGGCAACACCTGACAGCCTGGCAGGTTGCGCAGCGCGCGACAGGTGGCAAAACCGTCCATCACCGGCATCTGGCAATCCAGCAGCACCGCGTCGATGGTCTCGTTACGCAGCACGTCCAGGGCTTCGGCACCGTTGTCGGCGGTACGCACCTGATACCCCAGCTTGAGCAGCATGCCGCGGGTGACCAACTGGTTGATCGCATTGTCCTCAACGATCAACACCGTGCATGCCTGCGGCTGGCGCACGGCCGGTCCACTGACACGCAGGGCGGCAGCCGCCGGGGTGGTTATCTGCACGGGCAAGCCCAGCGGCAGGTCCAGGCGAAAGCAACTGCCCTGGCCTGGCTGGGATTCATGGCTAAGATTACCGCCGAGCAAATCGACCAATTGCCGGCAGATCGCCAGACCAATCCCGAGCCCGCCGTATTGGCGCGTCAGTGAGCCATCCAGTTGCTGGAAGCGTTGGTACAACTTGCCGTCGTCCGGGGTGGTAAAGCCGACGCCGCTATCGATCACCTCAACACGCAACGGCAGAATGTCGTTGGCGCTGCCGCCCCGGCGGACACGCACCCGCACCTCGCCATACAGGGTGAACTTGATGGCGTTATCGAGCAGGCAGTTGAGGCTCTGCAACAGCTTGATGGCGTCACCCTCCAAGGTGTCTGGCAGGCTTTCGTCGAGTTCCAGAACAAAGCGCAAGCCCTTCTCTTCGGCGCGTGGCGCGTATTGCGCACGCAAACCATCAAACAGGCCGCGCAGGCTGAACGGCTCACGTCGCGGGTAGAGTCGCCCGGCCTGCAGTTCGGTCAAGGCCAGGATGTCATTGACCATGCGCATCATGTCGCGCGCGGAGCTGGCGGCAGTCTTCTGGTAATGCGCCAGCTCACCTTCGAGATTGAGCATCTGCATCAACTCCAACGAGCCGATCACCCCGTTCATCGGGGTGCGCAGCTCATGGGTGACTGTGGCAAGGAACTCGTCTTTTAGCCGATTGCTGTTGGCCAGTTCTTGGTTGAAGGCTTCCAGTTTGAGGCCGGCCTCCCGGAGGATCCGCGTGCGCTCTTCCTTCATGGCGTTGATGCGGTCGGCCAGGGCCAGCGACAGCAGGCCCACCTCCAATGCCGAGCCGATCTGGCTGGCATACATGGTCAGGAACATATTGGGCAGATACCCCAGCACCATCAGGGTATTGATCACCCCGCCGACGAGAAAAGCACTCCAGGCGATGATGAAATAGCGCGCAACGCGCATGCCGCGCATCCAGGCAAGGATGCCAGCACTGAAGATCACCACGGTAAAGCCCAGTGCCAGGTAGGTGGCCAGGCGCAGCGACAGCGCATAGCTGGCCGTCAGCGCCAGGGCCATCACCAGCACGCCAGCGGCCATCATCAGCAACAGGGCGCGATCAACCCAGGGACTGTGCTCGGCGGTATGCAGGAAGCTGCGAGAGAACTGACAACCGAACAACGCCGCCGCACCAATCAGAAACGGTGTGGCCGCATTCGCCCACCACGGGTTATTCGGCCAAAAATACTCAATCGCCGCGCCGTTGACTGACAGCTGATAGAAACCGAACGCGGCAATATAGAGGATGTAATACAGGTAGCTGGTGTCGCGTACGCTGAGGAAGATAAACAGGTTGTAGATCAGCATCACCAGCAGCACGCCATAGATGATGCCCAGCACATAGGTGCGTGCCGGCTGCTCCTCCAGATAGGCATTGGGCGCCCAGAGCGTTAGCGGTGCCTGAATAGAACCCTGGCTTTCCAGCCGCAGGTAGACGCTTTGCGGCTGCGCCGGTGCCAGCTTCAGCTCAAATACATAGTTGTGCTGTTTGATCTCGCGACTGGAGAACGGCAACGCATCCCCCGTGTGCTGGCGTAGCTGGTAACGCCCCTGCGCATCGGGCAGGTACAGCTGCACATGATCGAGCGGCGGATACGCCAGCTCCAGCAACCAGGGCTGCACACCTGTCGCCTGCTGCGGGCGGTATTCAAGATCCAGGCGCACCCAGAACACCGAGCGCGAATAGCCGGCGTTGAGCACGGCTTTATCATGCCGGCGGAAGCTGGCTTGCAAGGCGTGCGAGGAGATGTCCTCGATGCTGGCATCGCCGCGCACATCCTCAAATACCGCGATGGACTTGCCGAGCGGCAGGCTGCGGGTGCTCTCATCAAAAACCAATGCCCCCGCCAACCCTGGCAGCAGCATCAAAAAACACAGAAGGATGTAGGGCATGCAACTCAGCCAGAGAGGCCCACAACGCCGTGGCGCATCGCTGGGGCGGTATATTCAGGTGGCTGGCACTCTAGCATAGGCATTTGCGCCAAAGCCCCAGGAAAAACCTGAACTGCTTGGGGTTTTCCGCCTTACATCGAAGCAGGCCGCAGGTTAATAACGCCGTGCGACAGATCGTCCGCCTGGCGGCCTTTCATCACGCGCCGGGGTCTCCACGCCGTGGTTTGGTGGTAAGCTCGCGCACCATGAAAACGCCTACTTCTCGCCCCGTAGTGCTGTGCCTGTCCGGTCATGACCCCAGTGGTGGTGCCGGCCTGCAAGCCGATATCGAAGCCCTGCTCGCCCAAGGCTGTCACGCCGCCCCAACCGTGACCGCACTGACCGTGCAAGACACCGTCAATGTTTCCGACTTCCGCGTGCTCGACCGCGACTGGGTCTTGGCCCAGGCCAATGCGGTGATCAACGACCTGCCGGTTGAAGCCGTCAAGCTGGGCATGCTCGGCTCGGTCGAGATGGTCGAAACCGTACTGGAAATCATGCAGCGCCTGCCGGGCATCCCGCTGGTCTGCGACCCCGTGCTGCGGGCCGGCGGCGGCGGTGCACTGGGTAAGGATGAAGTCGGCTACGCGATGCGCGAGCGCCTGTTCGCGGTGTCGACGATTGCCACACCGAATCTGCCGGAAGCACGCATCCTCGCCGAACTGCCAGAAGGCACGGCCGATGAGTGCGCGGAAAAACTCCTGCAGCATATCCAGCACCTGCTGATCACCGGCGGCCACGGCGATGAGCACCAGGTGCACAACCGCCTGTATTCGCGTGACGGCAGCCGCCACACCTTTACCTGCCAGCGCCTGCCCGGCAGCTACCACGGCTCGGGCTGCACCCTGGCCAGCACATTGGCCGGCCGCCTGGCCTTGGGCCAGGAACTGGTCAGCGCTGTAGCGTTTGCCCTTGACTACACCTGGCGCACCCTGCGCGACGCCGAGCAGCCGGGTCATGGTCAGTACATCCCACGCCGCTTGCCCCTGGATTTCTGCTGATGGAGCGCATTGGATGAAATTGCGTGGCCTGTACGCCATCACCGACAGCGAACTGCTTAAAGGTAGGCTGTTGCCCTACGTCGAGGCCGCACTTAAGGGTGGCGCGACACTGCTGCAGTACCGTGACAAGTCCACCGACGACGCCCGGCGCCTGCGTGAGGCCGAGGCCCTGCGCGAGCTGTGCAACCGCTATGGCGCCGCGCTGATCATCAACGATGACGCTGAGCTGGCGGCCCGCTTGGGCGTGGGCCTGCACCTCGGTCAAGAGGATGGTTCGCTGTCGGTCGCCCGCGCCTTACTTGGACGGCAGGCGATCATCGGCGGCACCTGCCACGCCCAGCTGGAACTGGCTGAAGCGGCGGCCCAAGAGGGTGCCAGCTACGTCGCCTTCGGCCGCTTCTTCAACTCCAACACCAAGCCTGGCGCACCCAGCGCTGACGTGGCGTTGCTCGATGCCTGCAAAGGCCGGATCAACCTGCCCATCGTCGCCATCGGCGGTGTGACCCTGGACAACGCCCCCGCGCTGATTGCCCACGGGGCCAGCATGGTCGCAGTGATCCACGGCCTGTTCGCAGCCGATTCGGCCGCCGAAGTCGAGCGCCGCGCCCGCGCCTTTAGCGCCCTGTTCAACCCTAACTAATGGCCTGGCGCGATTTTTAACGTCGCGCAGCGACGGCCCAAAGGGTGGCTGCCATGGATGGCAGACCATAACCAATTGTTCACAGGGGCGACCCGGCTCGCCCCATAGCCAAATTTGAGAGGCCCTGCCATGTCCCGCTCCGAAACCCTATTCAATGCAGCCCAGAAGCACATCCCCGGCGGTGTTAACTCCCCCGTGCGCGCCTTCAAG
>JAWWDH010000069.1:0-11782 GCA_033720015.1 Pseudomonas sp. | reverse complement strand
GGCCACGGCCGTGGCTTGCCACATTGGTGAAATGGAGCAGATCACTAACGTCTTCGCGCAGATCAAAGAACAGTTCGGCCGCCTCGACATCCTGGTCAACAACGCCGCCACCAACCCGCAGTTCTGCAACGTGTTGGACACCGACCTGGGTGCCTTCCAGAAGACCGTCGATGTAAATATCCGCGGCTACTACTTCATGTCCATCGAAGGCGGCAAGCTGATGAAGGCCAACGGTGGCGGTAGCATCATCAACGTCGCCTCGATCAATGGCGTATCCCCTGGCGAATTCCAGGGCATTTACTCGGTGACCAAGGCGGCGGTGATTAGCATGACCAAGGTCTTCGCCAAGGAATGCGCGCAGTTCGGCATCCGCTGCAACGCCCTGCTGCCAGGCCTGACCGACACCAAGTTTGCCTCGGCGCTGGTGAAGAACGACGCGATTCTCAAGCTCGCCCTGCAGCGCATCCCGCTCAAGCGCGTAGCCGAGCCAAGCGAAATGGCCGGCACAGTGTTGTACCTGGCCAGCGATGCCTCGAGCTACACCACCGGTGTGGCGCTGAACGTTGACGGCGGCTTCCTCTCCTAACGAGTAAAAGGCACTCAGTTAAGCCCTTTAGCTTGACCTTTGCCCGTAACAAATCAAAATCCGCAGCCTGCATGGGCTGCGGATTTTTTTATGCGTGTGGCGCTGTCAGCGAAGTGCAGCCTGCGCATAGCCTCTGCAGATGCCGCCGAAAGATGGGCGCATTAGTGCCTCTGCGAGGTCGATGGTCGTCGCTCTATTGATCAGAGCCGCGCCTCTCACTGCGCGCCCTCAGGTTTAACCCTAAATTGATGCTGTCGCTATAAGGTCCCCCATGCCGCGCTCAAGCCAATTCTCCCTGGTGATCCTGCCAATCCTGCTGCTGCTCGTTGCCATGACCTCGATCCAGGGCGGCGCCTCCCTGGCTAAAGGTCTGTTTCCGGAAATTGGCGCAAGCGGCACCACGGCCCTGCGCCTGGGGCTCGGTGCCTTGATCCTGTGCGTATTGATGCGCCCCTGGCAGGCCAAGCTGAGCCTGGCGTCCTGCCGTTCGTTGCTGGCTTACGGTGTGTCATTGGGCAGCATGAACCTGTTGTTTTACCTCTCACTGAAAACCATCCCGCTGGGCATCGCCGTAGCCCTGGAGTTCACCGGGCCGCTGGGCCTGGCGCTGCTGTCGTCACGCCGCCTGCTGGATTTCTTCTGGATTGCGCTTGCCGTGTTTGGCTTGTGGCTGCTCTTGCCCAACGGCCAGAGCGAGGTGCCGCTGGACCCGGTCGGTATGGCCTTGGCCTTGGCGGCGGGACTGTGCTGGGCGTTGTATATCGTCTTCGGGCAAAAGGCAGGGGCTGAGCACGGTAAGCAGACCGTGGCCCTGGGCACCATAGTCGCGGCCCTGTTGGTATTCCCGATTGGCCTGTGGCAAGCCGGCGGCAGCATGTTTTCACTCGACCTGCTGCCCATTGCCCTAGCTGTTGCGGTGCTGTCCTCGGCCCTGCCCTATAGCCTGGAGATGATTGCCCTGACCCGCCTGCCGGCGCGAACATTCAGCATTTTGATGAGCATGGAACCGGCCATCGCCGCGCTCTCCGGGCTGCTGTTTCTCAGCGAGCAGCTGACGCTCAACCAATGGCTAGCCATCAGCGCCATCATCCTCGCTTCAGCGGGCGCGGCAGCCACGATCAAACCTCAGGTTAAGGCCCTTTAAACGGGCCTGTTTACAGTAACCATTCGATCGGCAACCAACTCAGCAGCGTGACCCCGGTGCGCTGCCAAAAGCTCGTGCCAGGCTCCTGGTCGAGTCGCCGAACCTGCTCACCCTGGCGCTCCAGCCAATACAACTGGCCGTCGTCCGTCAGCTGAACCTGATAGGCACTCTGCAGCATGTCCTGATCGAAGACAGCTTGAATCTGACGCGCGAAGGTCGGACTTTGGATAACGAAGCCAAGCTCGGTATTAAGGTTGAGCGAGCGCGGGTCAAAGTTGAACGAGCCGACGAACACCTGCTCACCGTCCACGGCAAAGGTCTTGGCATGCAGGCTGGAGCCCGAACTGCCAAACGGCCCGGCTTTGTCCCGCGCCTTGGCTGCTTGCGAATTACGGCGCATTTCAAACAACTCGACGCCGGCTTCGAGAAGGGCCTTGCGCCGTTTGGCGTAACCCGAATGCACGGCGGCGACATCTGTAGCCTCCAGCGCATTGGTCAAGATCCGCACACGCACGCCCCGTGCGGTCAGCTGCGCAAACGCTTCAACCCCCGCAGCCGTGGGCACGAAATACGGCGATACCAGCTCAATATTGCGCTGTGGCTGACCCAGAATCACCGCCAGTTGTTGACTCAGCAGGCCATGGCCGGCGGCCTGCCCGAGGCCCTTGGCTGGGTCATCGCTGACGATGCTGGCAGCAGCCCACTGCAGTGGCAGCTGGCCATCTAATAATTGCTGAATAAACGGCAATTGCTGCAACGCCTGTACATACTGCGCAGCGGCCGGTTCCTGCTCGACCAGGCTGGAACGCGTTTGCAACTGTTGCAGTTGCTCAGGCGGTACGGCAGGCAGCAGCCCAGCCACCGGATACGCACTGGCGCTGGCCCAGTAGCGGTCAAAATCATTCGAGGTGGCCTGCACCACCGGGCCAATGGCCAACACATCCAGATCAGCGAACAACACGCCATCGCTGGCGCCGAAATACTCGTCGCCAATATTGCGTCCACCGACGATGGTGGCACTGTTATCGGCGGTCAGTGATTTGTTGTGCATGCGCCGATTGGCGCGGGAGAAATGCGTGACAAAGCCCAAGGACTTGGGGCTGCGCAGGGAAAACGGGTTGAACAGGCGCACCTCAATCAGCGGATGACTGTCCAGCGCTACCAGCCATGAATCGAGGCCCGATGTGCCGTTGTCATCGAGCAACAGGCGTACGCGAACACCGCGCTGTGCGGCGGCGTGCAGCTCTTCCAGCAGTAAAATGCCGGTGATGTCATCCCGCCAGATGTAGTACTGCACATCCAGGGTCTTCTCGGCTGCGTGACTGAGCAGCGCGCGGGCGGCGAAGGCATCCTGCGGGTCGGCCAACGTATGAAAACCGCTCAAGTCGCCACGCGGCTCCAGCACCGGCGCAATTCCGCGCCCCAGAGTGGTCTGCGCCGCCTGCTCGGGCGGCAGGGCAAACGATGCCGGGCGATCAACCAGTGCCGGCAGGCTGCAGCCGCTCAACCACAGCGACATACCCAGCGTGGCCACTGCTGTGCCGCGTGTTGTCCACCTCGCCATTAACACCACCCTCACTATGAACCCAGCGCTCAAGCCTAACTAAACCGGCACCAGAATAAAAAACTATATGGCCATGCCAACGCCCCCAGCGGTCGCGTCACTGCTCCAGCGTACTGATCAAGCCGCAACTGGCCAGGCAGCGCGGCTGGGTGCTTAAACCGTCGCCTCGGCCTCATTGCTGAACTGCAGTTCGGCCAGGCGTGCATACAGCGGGCTGCTGAGTACCAACTCGCTGTGGCTACCGATGGCGGCCAGCTTGCCGTGCTCGATCACGGCAATCCGATCGGCGCTTTTCACCGTGGCCAAGCGATGGGCAATCACCAGAGTGGTGCGGCCTTGCATCAGGCGTGGCAGTGCTTGCTGGATGAGGTGCTCACTCTCTGCATCCAACGCACTGGTAGCTTCATCGAGCAGCAGAATCGGTGCATCCACCAGCAACGCCCGGGCAATCGCCAGGCGTTGCCGCTGGCCGCCAGACAGCCCCAGGCCAGCATCGCCCAGATGAGTCTGGTAACCGTTCGGCAGCTTCATGATAAACCCATGGGCATGTGCCACTTTGGCAGCTGCCTCTACTTCGGCCGGGCTGGCATCCATACGGCCGTAGCGGATGTTGTCTTCTACCGTGCCAAAAAACAGCGCCGGATTCTGCGACACCAGGGCAAAGCTGCGCCGTAGGTCGGCGGGGTCAAGCCGCTGAATCGGTTGTCCATCAACTAGAATGCGCCCCTCTTGTGGGTCGAAAAAGCGCAGCAGCAGGTCAAACAGCGTCGACTTACCCGCCCCCGAGGGGCCAACCACCGCCAAGGTTTCACCTGGCCTAACCTGCAGATCGATACCGTCGATGGCAAAGCTGTCGGGGCGTAATGGGTAGGCAAAGCGCAGCCCTTGCAGCTCGATACGCCCTTGCACTGGCTGCGCCAGTTGCACCCTATCCGCGGCCGGTGCGGTGATTGCATTGCGCGCCTGCAGCAGTTCGGCGATGCGTTCAGCCGCTCCGGCGGCGCGCTGTAACTCGCCGATCACTTCACTGAGGGTGCCGAAGGCTGAGCCGACAATCAGGCTGTAGAAGACAAAGGCCGCCAGCTCACCGCCAGAGATCCGCCCGGCGATGACATCCATGCCGCCGACCCAGAGCATCACGCCGACAGCGCCCAGCACCAACACGATAACCACGGTAATCAGCCAGGCACGCTGGGCAATGCGCTTGCGCGCGGTATCGAACGCCGCCTCGGCAGAAAGCCCAAAGCGACGTTTGTCCTCTGCCTGATGGTTGTAAGCCTGCACGGTCTTGATCTGCCCGAGCACTTCACCGACATAGCTGCCGACATCGGCAACGCGGTCCTGGCTCTGCCGCGACAACGCCCGCACACGGCGGCCAAAAATTAGAATCGGCGCGACCACCAGCGGCAGAGCCATCAATACGATGCCGCTGAGCTTGGCGTTGGTCACCACCAATAACACGCTGCCACCGATCAGCATGATCAGGTTACGCAAGGCCATCGAGAGTGACGAGCCAATCACCGACTGCAGCAGCGTGGTGTCGGCGGTCAACCGCGACTGAATCTCCGAGCTACGGTTGCTTTCATAGAAGCCCGGATGCAGTTCGATCAAGTGGTTAAACACGCGCTTGCGGATATCTGCGACAAAGCGCTCGCCAATCCACGACACCAGATAGAAACGGGTAAAGGTGCCGATGGCCAGGGCCAATACCAGCACGAAGAACAGCCCGATCGACTGCTGCAACGCGGCGAGTGATTGAGTGGACAGGCCCTGATCGACCAGCAACTTGATGCCTTGGCCCATGGACAGCGTGATGGCGGCAGTGAACATCAGTGCCAGCAAGGCCCCGAGTACACGCCCGCGATACGGCGCAATAAAACGCCAGGCCATACGCAAGGCGCTGCGCTGACGGGAAGACAGGATCGAGGGCATGAACACTCACCAGGGCGCTGAGGCCAATTAGAGAAGCAAACGATTGGCGCGGAAAACCAGCCAATCGAGACATGGCCGCATGACGGCTTGAAGGCCTTTAGCAGTAGATGGGGGCTGAGTAGTGCGAGATCAACCAGCAGGCACCCTCAGTCATGCAGAAAGCGCCGTGCATGGTCAGGGTTAGGCAGCAGGCAGTGCTCATAGCGACCAAACAAGCGATAGCGGTTGCGCGCAATGCCGTTATAACAGGTGTCACGTAACGGCCGTGGAATCAGCCGTAACCAAGCCAGCAAGCGCCAGTAACCCGGAAGTTGAACGATGATGCGCAGCAGCGCCCCCGAGCGCTCGTAGCGTACGCCCGCTTCGACATAGACCATGCTGTCAAAATGCTCGGTGGGCAGCGCAAACCAGCGTAACAAGGCCTGGCCTTCAGCGGACTGCATACTCGCCAGACGAATTGTTTGCTGTGGGTCATGGCGAATCAAAAAACGCGCCCAGCCATTGCACAGTTTGCAAACACCATCGAACAGCAGCACGCGCTCGCCGTTCTGGATGGATGGTGGAGGCACTTGAGCCGTCATGTTCAATTCCTCTCAGCACAGCAGCCGTCACTTACCCACGGGATACAGCAGCTCTTCCTTATAACCGGCCCATACGCGCACCACATCAGGGAAGGCGTCGTCGAGTTGCACATCGCCGCTGTCCACCAGCAGCGGCCGGCCTTCGAGTGTGCCGAGCTTGCGTTTGGTGGCAATCACCCGCAGGTGCTCGAGGCCGATGGCGCGCAGTACCCGTGGGCTGATCTGCTGATTGCCACGACCGATGATGTGCCCCTGACCGCCAATGGCCGTCACCAGCAGGCGTGCTGAATGACCATCGACCAACTCAAACAGTTGTGCCTCGGTGACATCAGTGGCCAGTAGCTGGCCGTTCTCCACCACATCGACGCCGAGCAGCGTGGCCTGCAATCCCAGGTTCTGTGCCAGGCCATGCAGGGTCGAACCGGGGCCGAAGACGTAGCGCACATCCGCTTCCCAGCTGTCCTGCAGCCAATCAGCCAGATCGCCCAACACCAGCTCTTCTGATTCCACGCCGCCCTGCTTGACCTGCTGCACATAGCCGCCTTCCTGCGGCACCGTCAGCTCGCCATACCAGCGCGCGGTCACCCTGCCTTCACGCAGAGCGCTTTCATCAATGTCACGCACCTCGCCACTGCTCAGGCGCACCAAGCCGCCTTCAACCAGGCGTGCGGTCAGTTCGCCGGCGGCGCGGGGGCTGATGGCATATACCCCGGACTGGATCTTCACCCCAGCCGGAATCCCCAGCACGGGTTGGCCTTCGCGAGCGGCCGCACAGATATCCCGCGCCGTACCATCGCCACCGGCGAAGAGGATCAAGGCCACCTGAGCCTCTTGCAGCAGCTCAACCGCTTTGCGGGTATCGCTGGCACTGCTGGGCCCCATAGGTAGATCACCGACCACACGGTGGGCAAAGCCCATCTCGGCCAGCAAGTCAGCGCCCATGGCACCGGGGAAGGTGATGAACTGCAAGCGCTCGCGCAGCGGCAACAACACTTCAAGCGCCGTTTGCGTGCGCTGCGCCGCCTTGGCCTCAACCCCCAAGGCCAAGGCTTGCGCCGCCATGCCGTCACTGCCCTTGAACCCCGCCGGACCGCCCAGCCCTGCCAAGGGATTGATAATCAAGCCAATATGGAAAAGCCCCATAACACCCTCTTGTTCAATTCCTGCAGGCATTCTGGCACAGTGCCTGCAAGTGACTACTTGGCCCTGTGTCTTGCGCCGGCTCTACGCCGTCGCAATTGTCATAGCGCCGTCATCCAACACTCATAAAATCGCGCTAACCGATGAGGAGACAACCATGCACAGCTCGCAGCAGAACCCGCCAAAGACCACGCCAATGCCAGTCGGTGGCTCTGTCATCGACGAACAAGGCCGGGAAGTTCCGATCACCGAAGACATGATCCAACAGGCCTGCAATGCGCTGGAAAAAGCCCAGCAGCAAGCGGCCAAACGTAAGTAACTTCCCGCAGTAACTCCCCCCGCCAGGGCAGCATTCGCTGCCCTTCGCTACACCTGTTGCACACTCGCGCCCAATGCCTGCACCAGGCTGGCTAATGCCGGCGCATCACCCTGCATACAGACCTTGAGCCCGTCGATTTCCCGACGCATCGGGTAATGCTTGCGCAGCTCGTCAAAGGCGGCCCGCCGGCTGGGCGCATCACCCTGCAAACTACGGCGGAAATCTGCATCATCGCGGCGCGGGTCATACACCGCGCGGCAGATGCTGGCCAAGGCCCAAGCCGGGTCAGCGCTGGCATCGAGGGTCAACTTACTCAGCCAGGCGGCCGGCATCAGCTGCGCCAGCTCAACGCTGGGGGCAACCCCGAGGTGCTGGCACAGCGCTTGATAGATCTGCGCGGTACCGCGCAGCTTGCCATCCAGGCTGTAGCCGCCGATGTGCGGCGTAGCAATGCGGCACAGGCCAGCCAGCGCAACATCGACCTGTGGTTCACCTTCCCAAACGTCCAACACCACCTGCAGATCGCAGCGCTGTAGCAGCAACTCGCGTAAGGCGCGGCTATCCACCACCGCACCACGGCTGGCATTGATCAACCAACTGCCCGCGTTTAGTGCAGCCAGACGTTGGCTATCAAACAGATGATGGGTCGGGTGCTCACCGCCGCGCTCAAGCGGTGTGTGCAGGCTGATCACATCACACTCATCCAGCACGTGCTGCAGGCTGACGAAATCACCTCCCTCGGCAGCCTGCCGTGGCGGGTCGCAAACCAGTACACGCCAGCCCAGAGCGCGCAGCACCTTGACCAGCCGGCTACCGACCTGCCCAGCACCGATGACGCCATAAGTGCGCGATGCCAGATCGACACCCTGCTGCTCGGCCAACACCAGCAAACTGCCCAGCACGTAGTCGACCACGCCACGGGCGTTGCAACCCGGCGCACTGGCCCAGGAGATGCTCGCCTGTTGGAAATAGTCGAGGTCGAGGTGGTCAGTGCCAATGGTGCAGGTGCCGACAAATTTCACCGCCGAGCCTCGCAGCAAGGCCCGGTCAACCCGCGTCACCGAGCGCACCAACAGCAGCTCGGCCTCGACAACGGCGGCCGCATCAATGCCGCGACCGGGTAACCGTTGGATCTCACCGAAGCCGGCAAAGAACTCATCCAGCAGTGGAATATTTTCGTCCGCGACAATTCGCATGGCAGGGCTCCCTCTATCAGGCCGGCATTCTACCCCGACGAGGCGGTTTGGCTAGGCTGGGGCCGGCGCTAGCAAGAGTGAAATCACGCTTTCCTGACTGAGCCGTCAAGGCGTAAACTGCCCGGTTTTCTGCCCCCATCTCCGGATACCGTCATGCTTGCCCAATCCCGCCTGCAACGCACCCGCACTGAACTGTGCAGCCTGCTGAAGCTGGCAACGCCGATCATCATTGCCCAGCTGGCCAATACCGCCATGGGCTTCGTCGATACCGTGATGGCGGGTCGCGTCAGCCCGCAGGATCTGGCCGCCGTGGCGCTGGGCAACTCGATCTGGATACCGGTGTTTCTCTTGATGACCGGCATCCTGCTGGCCACCACCCCCAAGGTCGCGCAACGCTTCGGTTCCGGCGCGCACACCGAGATCGGCCCTCTGGTGCGTCAGGCACTCTGGCTGGCTCTCGCCGTGAGTATCGTTGCAGCGGTGATGCTGTGGAACGCTGAAATCATCCTCACCCTAATGAATGTCGACCCGGTGCTGATCGAACCCGCTATGGGCTACCTGCGCGCGGTGGCCTGCGGCTTCCCCGCCGTGGCGCTGTATTACGTGTTGCGCTGCTTCAGTGACGGCCTGGGGCATACCCGACCGAGTATGGTCATTGGCCTGTGCGGCCTGGCGCTGAATATTCCGCTCAATTACATCTTTATCTACGGCAAGCTCGGGCTGCCGGCCATGGGCGGCGTCGGCTGCGGCTGGGCCACGGGCCTGGTCATGGTGTTTATGTTTGTGAGCATGCTCTGGTGGGTGAAGTGGGCGCCGTTCTATCAGTCGAGCAAGATATTTAGCCATTTTGAAAAACCGCATTGGCCGTTGCTCAAGCGCTTGTTGTCAGTAGGCCTGCCAATTGGCATTGCGGTGTTTGCCGAGTCGAGCATCTTTGCCGTGATTGCGCTGCTGATCGGCGGCCTGGGCGCTACTGTGGTGGCCGGCCACCAGATCGCCCTGAACTTCAGCTCCATGGTGTTTATGATTCCCTATTCCCTGGGCATGGCCGCCACCGTGCGGGTGGGCCAGGCGCTGGGCCGGGGCGAGCCACGGGAGGCGCGCTTTGCCGCTGGAGTGAGCATGTTGGCCGCATTGGGTTATGCCTGCCTGTCGGCCAGCCTGATGTTGCTGCTACGCGAAGAGATTGCGCAGATCTATACGCCAGACAAAACCGTGATCGTAGTGGCCACAACCTTGTTGGTGTACTCGGCGTTGTTCCAGTTTTCCGATGCTATTCAAGTGACGGCTGCCGGCGCGCTGCGTGGCTATCAGGACACCCGGGTGACCATGATCCTGACTCTTTTCGCCTACTGGGGGATCGGCTTGCCGGTCGGCTACATGCTGGGCCTGACTGACTGGTTTGGTCAGGCCAGTGGTCCCAGCGGGCTTTGGCAAGGCCTGATAGTCGGCTTGACCTGCGCCGGCGGCATGCTCGCAGTACGCTTGGCGGGTAGCGCGCGCAAACGCATTCGAATCGCTAAAATGGCCTGATGAACGCCCGCCTGCTGCTTCTGCTTTCTGCATTTGCTGTGTGCGCCTGCACGCCAGCCAATGATGGTTTAGCGCTGCAGGTTGATTACCTGAAACGCCTGAGCAACGCCCTGGATGTAGAACCGGCGGTAAATTTCGACGTTGCAGAACTGGTTCGCTACCGTCTGCCGGCACGCCGCGAACGACTCATTGAGATTCCCGAGTTGCGCATCAGTCTGCTTGCACTGCTGGTCGAGGCGCGGCACTGCCCTGCCCTGCAACAACAAATCAGCCTGCGCAACAACAGCCTGGGTAAACAACTGACGCCCAGCAGCCGACTGGCTTATGAAGGCGACCTGCTGCGCGCCCTCGACAGCTGTAGCGAATACTTGCGCAAGCAGGAGCAAGGGGAACTGCGCGGCACCCTGGAGCAACTCGCCCAGGACAAACGCGAGCAGCTGCCGGCAGTATTCTGGAATGCCTTGAATGCCAGCCCAGAGGTTGAGCGCTACCTGCGCTTTGCCAATCAGGCGTTGCCAGTCGGAGCGCCTGAAGATAGCGCGGCGCAGGATGCCCTGGCACAGCTCGCGGGCATCGGCAGTGCTCTGCCCGCTGTTTTACCGCCAAGTGCCGCGCAGTTGGACCCGTTGTTTTTCGCCCTGCACGCCAGTGATCAAGGCGGTCAACTAATCAGCAGTTTGGCCAGCCTGACCCACAGCCTCAACCAGGCCAGCCAGATGTTGGATAGCCGTCAGCAGCAAAGGCCCGTCTGCCCCACAGGAAGGGCCACAGAGCGCGGGCGGATTCTGCAAAACATCTTCGTCAAGTATTACGCCGGCAGCATGCAGCCTTATCTGGCGCAGGCAGACCAGCGCGGCCAAGCCTGGAGTGACAGCCTGCGCCGCCTTGCTCGCGTGGCGCAGGTGCCGAACGCTACCCGCCAGTACCTCGAGCGCCTGAGTGCAGATGAGCACTCGCTATGGGCAGGTTTCCAGCAAGCGACTGTGCGTCATGTGCGCAGCTGGCAAGACCTGCTCAACAGCTGCGGCCTTGCCCCTGGTCAGTCGGGATGGAACGGCAACGCGGCCAACGCCGACCAGTAGGCCTCGGAGAGCAACTCACGACCGGCGAGCAGATGCGCCAGATAGTCTTTGCTGGGCAGCAAACCCTCTTCACGAAAGGCCGGGTTGGCGATATACACCCAAGCCGCTTGCACGCCATGCGCTGTCATAACCGGCAAGCACTCGCGGCTGTAGTAGATCGGGGTGCCTTCGAAGTGATCCAGCTTGGCAATCTCGCCGGCGTCCTGCAGGCGATAGAGCACGCCCTCCACCTGCCCTTGGCGAGCGTGGCGGATATTGGCGTAGGCCCGGCCAGGGGCACGATCCATCGCCCGCTTGTTGAAACACAGGCCATAACCCGGCAGACGGCCAGGCATCGCTTCAAGCACGGCTAACCCGCGCGCCTGCATCCGCGCCGGATTCATGTTTGAGCCGTAGGCAAAATACCAATCCATCAGTCGAGCTTCTTGCGGATCAGGTACAGATAAGTCGCGCCGTCTTCGGCCTGCTCGACCAGCTCATGGCCCAAAAACACGCAGAACTTGGGAATGTCGCGGCGCGTCGAAGGGTCGGTGGCAATCACCTTGAGCAGGCCACCGGCCTGCAGGTTGCGCACTTTGTTGTGCAGCATCATCACCGGCTCGGGGCAGTTCAGCCCAGTCGCATCGAGGGTGTCATCGGGAATCACAGTGGTTTGCAAAGACATCAGTGGGCTCCAGTTGCAGGCCGCTATTTTCGCGCAAAAAG
>JAWWDH010000068.1:0-11813 GCA_033720015.1 Pseudomonas sp. | reverse complement strand
TTTATCATGATTGCTGCTTCGGGTTTTGCTGGGGTGATGAATGCCACTGGGGAAATTCCGACACTGGTCAGCAGTTCGGTAGAGCTGATTGGTGATAACCGTGGTTTGGCGGCGCTGGTCATGTTGCTGGTGGGGCTGCTGATCACCATGGGCATTGGCTCGTCGTTTTCCACTGTGCCGATCATCGCGGCCATCTATGTGCCCTTGGCGTTGAGTTTTGGCTTCTCACCACTGGCGGTCATCGCCCTGGTTGGAACGGCTGCCGCACTCGGTGATGCTGGCTCGCCAGCCTCGGATTCGACTCTGGGCCCGACTGCCGGCCTCAATGCCGATGGTCAACACGATCATATCTGGGACACCGTGGTCCCGACCTTCCTGCATTTCAACCTGCCGCTGATTGCCTGTGGTTGGGCCGCGGCCATGGTGTTGTGAGCCATAAGGAATAGCCGACATGACGTTACAAAGCAGTGAGTTCAAGTTAACCGCCGATCAGGTGGAAGAGTTTCAGCGCCATGGCGCTATCTGCATTCGGCAGTTGTTCAGTGCCGAGGAGGTAGCTCTGCTGACGACGGGCATCGAACAGAACCTGGCCAAGCCCAGCGAGCGCGCCAAGGTTGCCAGTAGCCCGGATGATCCAGGCTGGTTCTTTGAGGACTTCTGCAACTGGCAGGAGGTTGCTGCCTATCGGCAGTTCATCTTCGACAGCCGTGTGGGCGCGGTGGCCGCGCAGCTGATGCAAAGCTCCACGGCGCGTCTGTATCACGACCACCTGCTGGTGAAGGAGCCCAATACCCAGCAGCGTACTCCCTGGCACCAGGATCAGCCCTATTACAACGTAGAAGGCCGCCAGAACTGCAGCATGTGGATGCCGGTGGATCCGGTGTCCCGCGAGGCGACGCTGGAGTTTGTTGGCGGCTCGCACCTGGGGCCCTGGCTGATGCCGCGAACCTTCCTGGACAACCAGGCACGTTGGTTCCCGGAAGGCAGCCTGGCTGATTTGCCGGATATCGAGGCGGACCGTTCGGCCTGGAATATTCTCGGCTGGCAGCTCGAGCCCGGGGATGTGGTGTTCTTCCACATGCTCACGCTGCACGCCTCAGCGGGTGTCAGTGGCAACCGGCGGCGCCGGGCGTTCTCGGTGCGCTTCCTTGGCGACGACATGCGCCACGCGCCACGCCACTGGAAAACCTCGCCGGAATTCCCGGGGCTGGTCGAGGAGTTGGCGGAGGGCGGAAAGCTGGAGCACCCGCTGTTCCCACTGCTGTACCCGGAACAGTCGGTATAACCCGCCGTCGTGCAGCGGCGTCGAGCCGGGCTATCAAGCCGGTAAGGCGCTTCAGCTGACGAATCGCGCGTGAGCAGGGGCGTGATCCGTGTTCTGCTCAGCGCTTTGGCCTTGGTCCTGGGCTGTATCTTGACTGGGGTCGCCGGCAAGCGGGTCCTGGCGATCCGCACATTGGAGATCTGTGATGAACAAACTCTGGCTCAATTGCCACGCCGCCACGATGGCCGGCGGACGTTACTCGATCATCGAGAATGCGGCGCTGGTAACGCGTGCCGAACGCATCGAGTGGATTGGCCCACGTGCCGAGCTGCCGGTCGGCGACTATGCCGAAACCATTGATCTGGGCGGCGCTTGGTTGACACCGGGGCTGATCGATTGCCATACCCATCTGGTGTTTGGCGGCGATCGCAGCGCTGAATTCGAACAGCGCTTGGAAGGCGTCAGCTATGCCGAGATCGCCGCGGCCGGTGGCGGCATTGCCAGCACGGTGCGCGCCACCCGTGCGGCCAGCGAGGATGAGCTGTTCGCCAGTGCGGAGCAGCGTCTGCGCAGCCTGCTGCGTGACGGTGTGACCACGCTGGAAATCAAATCCGGCTACGGCCTTGACCTGGCCAGCGAGCGCAAGATGTTGCAGGTGGCTCGCCGCCTTGGCGCAAGTCTGCCAGTCACCGTGCGCGCCACTTGTCTGGCCGCCCATGCGTTGCCAGCTGAATACGCCGGGCGCAGCGATGACTACATCGACCTGGTATGCCGCGAGATACTGCCAGCCCTGGCTGCAGAAGGGCTGGTGGATGCGGTCGATGCCTTCTGTGAGCACCTGGCGTTCTCGCCGGCGCAAGTCGAGCGGGTGTTTCAGTGCGCCCGTGAGTTGGGGCTGCCAATCAAGCTGCATGCCGAGCAGCTCTCATCCTTGCATGGCTCGAGCCTGGCGGCGCGCTACGGTGCCTTGTCGGCCGATCACTTGGAATTTATGGATGAGGCCGACGCCAAGGCCATGGCTGCTGCCGGCAGTGTTGCGGTGCTGCTGCCCGGTGCCTTCTACTTCCTGCGCGAAACGCAACTGCCGCCGGTGCAGGTGCTGCGTGAGCAGGGCGTGAGCATGGCGATCGCCAGTGACCTCAATCCAGGTACCTCGCCGGCGCTGTCGCTGCGGCTGATGATGAATATGGCCTGTACCTTGTTCCGCATGACGCCGGAGGAGGCGTTGGCTGGGGTGACCCTCAACGCGGCCAAGGCCTTGGGGTTGGGCGACACCCACGGCAGCTTGGAAGCTGGCAAGGTCGCCGACTTTGTCGCCTGGGACATCGCCCGCCCGGCAGAACTGGCTTACTGGCTCGGCGGCGAGCTGCACAAGCGAGTGATTCGCCATGCTGAGGAGCAAGCCAATGTCTGAGATCAACCACGCTTTCGAATTCAACCGTGGCCGTGTACCGCTGCTGATCAGCATGCCGCATGCCGGCCTACGCCTGACGCCGGCAGTGGAGGCGGGGTTGGTCGAGCAGGCGCGTAACCTGCCGGACACCGACTGGCATATCCCCCAGCTCTATGACTTCGCCGCGGAACTGGGGGCCAGTACCCTGGCTGCTGGCTACTCGCGTTATGTGGTCGACCTCAATCGACCGGCCGACGACAAACCGTTGTATGCCACGGCTACCACCGGCTTGTACCCGTCGACGTTATTCGATGGCACACCACTGTTCCGTGAGGGCCTTGAGCCTTCGGGGGAGGAGCGTGCGCGTTATTTGGCGGATATCTGGACGCCTTATCATCAAGCCCTGGCCACTGAGCTGACGCGGCTGAAGAGCGAGTTTGGCTACGCCATATTGTTCGACGCCCACTCGATTGCCTCCCAAGTGCCGCGCCTGTTCGACGGCCGCCTGCCGGACTTCAACCTGGGTACCAATGAAGGTGCCAGTTGCAACGAGCAATTGGCGCAACAGTTAAAGCAGGTGTGCGCCGCCGCGCCGCATTTCAGTCACGTGCTTAACGGGCGCTTTAAAGGTGGGCATATCACCCGGCATTACGGCAGCCCAGCAGACAATATCCACGCTATTCAGCTGGAGTTGGCGCAGTGCACCTATATGGATGAGGTGCAGCCCTACAGTTACCGCGCTGAACTGGCTGAATCGGTGCGTGTGGTGCTGCGCCAGTTGCTGGAGGCACAGTTGCATTGGGGTAAGCTGCACTACGGGCGTTAAGCCGGCGGTCAGCGTTGCAATGTGGCAACAGAATTCAGTTGGCGGGGCTTTCCGTCAGCAAACCGAGCATGCGTTCCCCGCGACCTCCTGTGTCGGCAACCCATGGGTCGCGGGAGAACGTAGGCCTGAGCACAGGGCTGGCCGATTGCGCGTGCGTTTCAATGCGCTAAGTAATTGAAACGGTTGTAACTTCGTTGCAAGCCGGTACAATGGCGCGGCTCGCTTCTAGCGGGCTGCGTTATGGTGGTCCTGCCGGTCCCCTCGCAACGATCAGCCGTGAACCCGGTCAGGCCTGGAAGGGAGCAGCCGCAGCGGTGACATTGTGTGCCGAGGTGTGGCTGGTAGGGCTGCCTCCAATATCGCTAAGGCGCGACTCATTTAATTGAGTAGCTGCCAGTCTGATTCCCTTCTCAAATATCCTTTTCTAGTGCTCATCAATTTTCTGCTGAATTTTGCTGTGGCCTCTTTTGCTTTTTTTACTGCAGTTGAGCGACTAAGCCAATGTCTTGGTCTTGCCATCTATGGCTGCCGATTGAAAAAAAGCACGCCGGCGCGGTGATGTTTCACACCGCGATGCGTTGAGGGTAATGCTGGAGATAGGGCGGGCCTTACAGGGTGGCGGGGCTTTGGTGCCCTCAGTTCGTGTGGTAGCTGAGGACGCTGTCCTGTTCCTTGAGGGCCTTGCGCATGTCTGCGGGGATGCTGCCAGAGCGCATGGCGAGCTCTAGGCGGATGTCTTCGAGGCTCTGCGCAAAGGCTTGTGGGTCGGCGCGTTGAGCGGCGCTGAGTACACGGCTATAGGCTGTGGCGTCGCCGGCATCGAGTAGGGAGAGGACCACTCCGCCATCTGGGCGGGGCGGGCTGAATGTGGCGCGCAGTGGAGAAAACAGCTGCTCAACGAGTTCGCGATTAATGTTATCCATGACGATGTTCCTTCCTGAGGGTGACAGATTCAGACCTCAGGAATGTTCGAAGGTTCGCGGCTCTGGGTAATCAGGCTGTCAAAGATTGCCGGGCACGCTCGATGACCTGCTCCAGGTGTGCACCACTATATTGGCCGGGGTACAGGCGCTGACTGTGCTTGGCGATGCCAGCATCATTAACGATGGTGAAGCTGAAGCTGCCTTTGCGGGCGGCTAGGATGCGGCAATCAAACGGTGCAAATGCACTGGATAGGGTGCGAATAGCATCCTGAATTTGGTGTTGTGTATTCATTTTTAGTATTTCCTAAAACAGCAGGCGCGTCATTGCGCTAAATAGAGCTCCAGGCGGTCGACTTAAAGTGTCTATTGCGTGTGCAAATTGGAGCTGGACTGCGCGCACAAGTTCCCATTGAGGATGCATGTGCGGGTCGGTACGTCGGAGGCGGGCTTGAGTCAGCGCTTGCGCGGGACGGCCAGATCAGTCAGCAGGTTGGGTCGTTGGCTAGAGCTGTGCGGCATTACCCTTGGGTGATGCGCTCTTACCTGGAAACCATCGAGGGGGCCAAAGGCCTATTTGACTTACAGCGTGGTACGAACGAGGCGGATGATACCCGTGCGGCTGATTATTAGCCAGCCCATTTATCAGTAATGCTGCAGTGCGGCCAATAGTGGGCTGCGCATCGGATGCAATTTGGCCCATGCTCCGTTAGGATTAGCGCCACTTTTGCTTCCTCTCGTGACGGGTTTCGATGAGTTATCAGGTTCTTGCACGTAAGTGGCGTCCGCGCTCGTTCAGCGAAATGGTTGGCCAGACTCATGTGCTCAAGGCGCTTATCAATGCGCTCGATAGCCAGCGGCTGCACCATGCCTACTTGTTCACGGGCACGCGTGGGGTAGGCAAAACTACGATTGCGCGGATTATTGCCAAGTGCCTGAATTGCGAAACTGGCATCAGCTCGACGCCTTGTGGTGTTTGTTCGATTTGCAAAGAGATTGATGAAGGCCGCTTTATTGACCTGATTGAGGTCGATGCGGCCAGCCGGACCAAGGTTGAAGACACCCGCGAGTTGCTCGACAACGTGCAGTACTCGCCCAGCCGCGGACGCTTCAAGGTCTATCTGATCGACGAAGTGCACATGCTCTCCACCAGTTCCTTCAACGCGCTGTTGAAAACACTGGAAGAACCACCGCCTCACGTTAAATTTCTCTTGGCTACAACTGACCCGCAGAAGCTGCCGGTCACGGTATTGTCGCGCTGCCTGCAATTCTCGCTGAAGAACATGCCGCCGGAGCGGGTGGTTGATCACCTCAGCCATGTTTTGACTGCCGAACAGATTCCATTTGAGAACGATGCACTCTGGCTGCTTGGGCGTGCGGCAGATGGCTCCATGCGTGACGCCATGAGCTTGACCGATCAGGCGATTGCCTTTGGTGAGGGCAAGGTTCTAGCGGCCGATGTGCGCGCCATGCTGGGGACCCTCGACCATGGGCAGGTTTACGGCGTGTTGCACGCTCTGCTGGAGGGGGATGCCCGAGGGCTTATTGAAGCGGTGCGTCACCTCGCCGAGCAAGGGCCTGACTGGAGTGGTGTGCTGTCCGAGATGCTCAACGTGCTGCACCGGGTAGCCATTGCCCAGGCGCTGCCCGAGGCAGTAGACAACGGCCAAGGTGATCGCGAGCGAGTACTTGAGCTGGCGCGGGTTTTGCCCAGTGAGGACGTGCAGTTCTATTATCAGATGGGCCTGATTGGCCGGCGCGATTTACCACTATCGCCTGATCCACGCAGCGGCTTCGAAATGGTGTTGTTGCGTATGTTGGCATTCCGCCCCGCGGATACCCATGATGCGCCCAGGGTAGTGTTAAAGCCGCTGGGGATTAGCCAGGCCACTGCTGATCCCGCGACCAACCCAGTGGCCGGTACTGCTCTCGCAGCCCCGGCCAGTGATCCTGTTGCTAATCCCCCTGCGTCCCTGTCGGCTCCAGCTGTGGAAGCGCCACCCACGGTGCCTGTCAGCGCACCTGCTGCTGTCGGGTCGCAAGCTCCGCCAGTGTCGGAGGCTGTCGAAGAGCCAGCTGTCCAAGCTCCGCCAGCTGAAATTGCACCTGCTGTAGTTGTTGACCTGCCCTGGGAGGAGCCGGCTCAAGCCCCGGTTGCTGAGGTGTTAGCGTCAGTCGCGCCTATTGCTGGCGACGTGATAGTTGACGCGCCGCAGCCCGCAGTACTCGAGGCGCAGCCGGTCGAGCCGGAGCCGTTGGCGGATGACGATGATGAGCCGCCGCTGGGCGATTACGATTATGTCGAGATGGATGCCGAGTCGTTTGACTATGATTTTGATGCGGTAGAACGCAGCGAGTCTGCCGAACCAGAAGTATTACCCGCCGCCCAACCGGCAACAGGGCTTGCTGCTGACTGGCTGGAGTTGTTTCCGAAGCTCGGCTTGTCTGGGATGACCGGTAGTATCGGAGCCAACTGCACCTTAATTTCTGTTGAGGGCGACAACTGGTTGCTGCACCTTGATCCAGCCCAATCGGCGCTGTTTAACTCAACTCAGCAGCGGCGTCTTAATGACGCGCTTAATCAATTTCACGGGCGCGAGCTCAACGTATTGATCGAGTTGCACAAGCCTGAGCAGGAGACACCGGCGCAGGCGGCGGCGCGTAAACGCGCTAATCGACAGCGTGACGCGGAAGCGTCGATCGAGAAGGATCCTTTGATCCAGCAAATGATTCAGCAGTTCGGTGCGGTGATTCGCGCGGACAGCATTGAACCCCTGGAACCGTCTGTTAACCCCTAATTACCGAGGATTACACCATGATGAAAGGTGGCATGGCCGGCCTGATGAAGCAGGCTCAGCAGATGCAGGAAAAAATGCAGAAGATGCAGGAAGAGTTGGCTAACGCCGAAGTCACCGGTCAATCCGGTGCTGGCCTGGTCAGCGTGGTCATGACAGGGCGTCACGATATAAAGCGTGTCAGCCTGGATGACAGCCTGATGCAGGAAGACAAAGAAATCCTCGAAGACCTAATTGCCGCTGCGGTAAACGATGCCGTGCGCAAGGTTGAGCAGAACAGTCAGGACAAGATGTCTGGTGTGACGGCAGGTATGCAAATGCCTCCAGGTTTCAAAATGCCATTCTAAAAAGCGATCTCGGCTAGCGCACATAGTTGCGCTGCAAGCGGGTGTGGGTACCCTCAGCTCACACTCGCTTGTGTCTTGCCCCGCAAGGTCTAAACAGCCTGCTGGGGGCTAGATGGCAAGCGCTTGAGTCTTTGTCGTCGTCGAGTATTCCCTATGAGCTTTAGCCCACTGATCCGCCACCTGATTGATTCTCTGCGCATTCTTCCTGGCGTTGGGCAAAAGACTGCTCAGCGTATGGCGCTGCAGATGCTTGAGCGTGATCGCTCAGGAGCGTTGCGTCTGGCCCAAGCGCTGACGCAGGCGATGGACGGGGTAGGGTACTGCAAGCAATGCCGCAGCCTGAGCGAGGATGATGAGTGCCAGCTGTGCCTTGATCCGCGCCGTGATGATCGTCTGCTGTGCGTGGTCGAAGGGCCAATGGATGTTTATGCCGTCGAGCACACAGGGTTTCGCGGGCGCTACTTTGTGCTCAAGGGGCATTTGTCACCTCTCGACGGCCTAGGCCCGGAGGCGATTGGCATTCCCGAGCTACTTGCGCGGATCGCGGCGGGTAGTTTCGAGGAGGTGATTCTGGCGACCAACCCAACTGTCGAGGGTGAGGCAACAGCGCATTACATTGCTCAGCTATTGGCGGGTAAAGGTCTGATTGCCTCGCGCATTGCTCACGGTATGCCTCTAGGCGGTGAGCTGGAGTTGGTCGACGGCGGTACCCTGGCGCACTCGATTGCTGGGCGGCGGCCTATCCTGCTCTAGGGGCCGCGATTGCGGGCGGCTCGTTTGCCCTTCTATCTGGCCTAATCCCGCCCTTGTAAACCAAGCAAGCGCTTGGTAATTTCACTGAAATCTCAGCGGAGTTACCTCATGTCTGTCTTGCAAGAATATTTTGATGATTCTCACCAGTTGGTGCGCGATTCAGTCCGGCGTTTTGTAGAGCGCGAAATTCTGCCGCATATCAATGAGTGGGAGGAGGCTGAGGAGTTTCCTCGCGAGCTTTATCTGAAGGCCGGTGCGGCTGGGATTCTCGGCATTGGTTACCCAGAAGCTTTTGGTGGTAGCCATGAGGGTGATGTATTTGCCAAGGTCGCGGCCAGTGAAGAGTTAATGCGTTCGGGCTCTGGCGGCCTCGTGGCAGGGCTTGGCTCGTTGGATATCGGCTTGCCGCCCGTGGTGAAGTGGGCCAAGCCTGAGTTGCGCCAGCGTATTGTTCCGCAAGTGCTTGCGGGCGAAAAGATCATGGCGCTGGCAGTGACTGAGCCATCGGGTGGTTCGGATGTGGCCAATCTAAAAACACGCGCGGTGCGTGACGGTGATTTCTACCGCGTCACGGGGAGCAAAACTTTCATCACCAGTGGTGTGCGGGCTGACTATTACACAGTGGCTGTGCGCACCGGCGGTGACGGTTTTGGTGGCGTCAGCTTGCTGGTGGTGGAGAAGGATACGCCTGGCTTCACCGTAGGTCGCAAGCTGAAGAAGATGGGCTGGTGGGCGTCTGACACGGCTGAGCTGTTCTTTGATGGCTGCAAGGTGCCCGTGGGCAACCTGATCGGCGTAGAGAACATGGGCTTTGCCTGCATCATGGCCAACTTCCAGAGTGAGCGACTGTCATTGGCTATCATGGCCAACATGACGGCGCAGCTAGCCCTTGAAGAAGCATTGAAATGGGCCAAGGAGCGCGAAGCGTTCGGTAAGCCGATCGGCAAGTTCCAGGTGCTCAAGCATCGCTTGGCCGAGATGGCGACACAGCTTGAAGTGTCGCGTGACTTTACCTATCGGCAAGCGGCGAAGATGGCGGCTGGTAAAAGTGTGATCAAGGAAATATCCATGGCCAAGAACTTCTCCACTGATATCGCCGACCGCCTGACCTACGATGCGGTGCAGATTATGGGGGGCATGGGTTACATGCGCGAAAGCCTGGTAGAACGGCTGTACCGTGATAACCGCATTCTGTCGATTGGCGGTGGCTCGCGTGAAATCATGAACGAGATCATTAGCAAGCAGATGGGTTTATAGACCCTCGACTACAGCGTTTTACAAACGGCAGATAAAACAAACCCCGCGAGCGCGGGGTTTGTTTTAAAGCAGGACAGGAAGCTTAAGCTACCTGTACCTCTTCAGCTTGCATACCTTTCTGACCGCGAGCGGCCACGTAGGTAACAGTCTGGCCTTCTTTCAGGCTTTTGAAACCGTCGCTTTGGATGGCTTTAAAGTGAACGAAGAGATCATCGCCGCCGTTAGTCGGGGTAATGAAGCCGAAGCCTTTCTCATCGTTGAACCATTTGACGGTGCCAGTTTCGCGATTTGCCATGGTGTGTCTCTTAAATCGATACGAATTGCGGTGCCAGAGTGCTCATAGCACCTATGCGGTTTTGCTGATAACTACAAGAAGTCAGCACAACCATAATAGGCCGTTTTTGCGGCAAGTGTTGGGTTTAACGACAAATATTCATATTTTTATCTGTCTGTGACACGCAAAGGCCCATGTTTGCTGGTCTTGAGGGGAGTTAGGTATCTGGTAAATGGTGTTGCCTAAGGCTGTATTTAGCGCTCGATTGCGCAAATAAGCCCCTGTAAATGCTTCACTGGCCTTCGTTGCTCAGGGCGTTTTGCGCTATTGGTTGCTCAAATGAGCGGCCGATCGTGATGCTGCATACCGGGGCCTCGTGTTACAAAAAGGCTGCTCAGATGCAATTGCTGGTGGCATTGCCATGACTGACATTGATCAATCTTGCTTAAGCGCTGCGCCCGTATCCTGCTAAGTTACTTCGTTTGGCTGTATGAGCTGCTTGATGGCTCGGCGGCCTGCATCTCTGTTGATAAGGATTACTGATGATTGAAGCCGCCTGGATTGCCTTTGCCTTTGGCATGGGTTTGGCTGCGCGAATAATAGGTCTGCCGCCTTTGGTCGGCTACTTGGGTGCAGGCTTTGCTCTGGCGGGGGCTGGCGAACACCTCGGTTTTGGCCCGCATGACAGTGCTGCGCTGCAGCACATTGCCCATTTGGGTGTATTGCTGTTGTTGTTTACCGTGGGCCTTAAGCTGAAGCCGAGTAACTTGTTGCGCCGTGAAGTGATTGGCGGTGGGCTGCTGCACTTCGTCATCTCTAGTGTGTTGTTTCTTCCGGCGATCATGCTGTTACTGGATCTGCCTTGGTATCAGTGTTTATTACTGGCGTGTGCCTTGTCGTTTTCCAGCACGGTGCTGGCGGCCAAAGTGCTCGAAAGCAAACGCGAGCTGCGCGCATTCCACGGGCGTGTTGCGATTGGCGTTCTGGTGATTCAGGATCTCATCGCCTTGCTGGTAATGAGCCTGGCGGCCGGCGACTTGCCTTCACCATGGGCGTTGCTGGTGTTCGGCCTGCCGTTTCTTCGTCCTTTGTTGTTTCGCTTGCTCGATGTCAGTGGCCATGAGGAGTTGATGCTGTTGCTCGGCTTGCTCTTGGCGCTGGCGGTCGGCGGTTTCGGTTTTGAGCAGTTGGGGCTGAGTTCAGAGCTGGGAGCGTTGGCATTCGGGGCTCTTTTGGCGAAGCACAAACGGGCTACGGAGCTGTCCAACTCCTTGTGGGGGATCAAGGAGATTTTCCTCGTTGGCTTCTTTCTGCAGATCGGTATTGGCGGTCTTCCGGATGCCAACGCGTTGATGTTTGCGTTGGTAATGACGGTGTTATTGCCGCTCAAAGGTGTGCTGTTCTTCTTTCTGTTTCTGCTTTTTCGCTTGCGCGCACGCAGCGCCTTCCTCACCAGCGTTAGCCTGACCAATTACAGTGAGTTCGGCCTGATTATGGTCAGCGTGGTGATGCCGCAGTGGTTGATTCCGCTGGCCATTACGGTGGCGCTGTCCTTTGTTATTTCGGCGCCACTTAACCGGATGGTTCACCCACTGTACGAGTTACTGGCCAAGCGGTTGATCCCCTTTGAACGTAATATTCGCCACCCCGATGAGCAACCCCTGTCCCTGGGTGATGCGCAGACCCTGGTGATGGGCATGGGGCGTACCGGCCGCGCCGCTTACGACTATTTAACCGAGCAGGGCTATCGCGTGGTGGGGCTGGACTCCGACCCCGTGGTGATCGAGCAGAGCAAGCTTGCTGGGCGTAAAGTGCTGTTCGCCGATGGTGAGGACTCGGTGTTTTGGCAGCACCTGGATATGCCAGGTATTGATGCGGTGATTCTTACGCTTAACGATGAAGAGGCGAAGATTATTGCTACGCAGAAACTACGCGAACGTGGTTTCAGCGGCCTGGTGGTGTCCCATGCCTTGTACGAGGATAT